>CAZCEB010000295.1:0-2207 GCA_964497305.1 uncultured Muribaculaceae bacterium
GCACCCTCGACATAGGCAAACATTGAATCAACATTATCATATATCATTTGAGGGAATACCACTTTCCCCTGTTGTTTACGCATCATTGCCTTAGCCACTCCAAAACATCCATCGGCTATACTTTCCACCTCTGAAACAATGCGCAATAGAGATGCTATGCGATGTTTACTATCGCTTGACAAACGCCCTTCAGCACAACGATTTAAATAATTAGCAATTTCTACCTCCATGCGGTCAGAAATATCTTCATATTTCTCCAAGCGAGAGAATAGCTTAGTGAAATCTTCACTATTTTCCTTTGTATGAACAAGATCCTTTGTCATACCCACCATGCGTTGTACTCGCTCAGCAAATACTGAAATTTCTTTCTCTGCTTGAGCTATATTTAATTCCGAAGCACCAACACGTCCACTTGAAATATAAGTGAGTTGAAATTCTTCATCACTCTTGTGTTTAGAAGGCATGATGCGTTCTACAATCTTTACATATAGATCAGTCATCCATATCATTATACTCAAGTTTATCAAATTGAATATAGTATGGAAAATAGAAAGACCAAATGATGCACTCACCGCCATATTAGCAATTACAGCCGCATCATTTCCGCTATAACTATATAACGCACATGGATCCCCCTGACCGCATATTTCTGTAATCCAAACAGTTAAATTTGTAAATGGATAGAAGAATGTTAGTACCCAAATTGTTCCTAACACATTAAACAACAAATGACATAACGCAGCACGTTTTGCCGCGATATTTGCACCAAGAGAAGCTATAATAGGAGTAATTGTAGTACCAATATTACTACCCAATATCAATGCACATGCCAAATCAAATGTTATCCACCCTTTAGTACACATAATCAATACAATAGCGATTGCAGCCGAAGACGATTGAATAATCATTGTAACAATGATACCAATTAGGACAAACAATAACACCGAAACAAAACCCATATCGGCATACTCTTGCAAGAAGCCAAATATCTCAGGACTTGATTTTAAATCGGGGACACTATCCTCTATCATGTTCAACCCTATAAATAGAACTGCAAAGCCCAATATGACTTCTCCTATCGACTTACGACGACTCTTACCGGAGAACAACAACGGCAACGAGAATGCAATCAATGGATAGGCAAAAGCAGCAATATCCACCTTAAAGCCAAATAGCGTGATAATCCATGCCGTAGCCGTTGTCCCTACATTGGCACCCATGATTACGGCAACAGATTGCCCAAGAGTCATCAAACCCGCACTCACAAAGCTCACAACCATTACCGTTGAAGCTGAAGAACTTTGAATTAATGCCGTAATAGAAAAACCTGTAAATGCACCGGTAAATCTATTGCGAGTCATTGCTCCAAGAATATTACGCAATCCGGTACCCGCAGCTTTTTGCAAGCCATCACTCATTAATGTCATACCATAAAGGAACAAACCTACGGCTCCAAGTAAGGTAAGAAAGTCTAAAAAACTGTATTCCATTGATAGGATAATTTGATTAATATATAATTTTCTGCACACAAAGATATAATAATTCTTAAATATTTCAAATCTCTACAAGAATATTAATAACAATTGCCAATTGTCTTAAAATAACTACCTTTGCAATATGATAAAGAATTTGCTTTTTGACTTGGGCGGTGTCATAATGGATATACGCCGTGAAAATGCCGTAGCGGCATTAGAAAAAATCGGGATGAAAAATGCTAATGATTTTCTTGGTGAATACAGCCAAAAAGGTCCATTCCTTCAACTTGAAGAGGGCACAATTTCCCCTGAAGAGTTCAGAATCGAGATTAGAAAATATATCAGTACCGAGGTTTCAGATGCTGATATTGATGCCGCATTCTGCAAATTTCTAATAGGAATTCCTCTTCATCGTCTTGAAGAATTACGCGAATTAAGAAAAGATTCTAAAATTTACATGCTCTCCAATACTAATCCCATTATGTGGAACACTCGCATAGCTGAAGAGTTCCGCCAAGAAGGACTTGAGATGAAAGACTACTTTGATGGCATTGTTACATCTTTTGAAGCAAAAAGCATTAAACCCGAAAAGCAAATTTTTGAAACAGCAATATGTAAATGCAATATCAAACCCGAGGAAACAATCTTCCTTGATGATTCACAGAAAAATCTTGATACAGCATCAAAACTTGGATTTGAAACTATTCTCGTTGCCCCGGGAAGCGAATTTTA
>CAZCEB010000296.1:0-2183 GCA_964497305.1 uncultured Muribaculaceae bacterium
AATAACGGTATAATTTATTGATTAATCAATTACGAGAGAAACAGATTTTAACTCAAAAAGTAGATTGCTCCGGAAAATGGATTATTCATAAAACATAATCCATAACAGATAGAAATAATTGATTATCTTTGTGGAATAATATAAAACACAATACATTATTGCAATGAACAACGAATTAGCTTTATGTCCCAATAAAGTTGCAAGCTATTTGGGAAAACCATGCAAAGAATTCACTAAAGCCGACATCATCAAATTTATATCTGAAAACCAAATTCAGATGGTAAACTTTATGTATCCGGCGGCTGACGGACGTCTAAAAACTCTCAATTTTGTAATTAATAATTTGGCATATCTTGATGCTATCTTAACTTGTGGCGAACGTGTCGATGGCTCAAGCCTATTCCCTTTCATTGAGGCAGGCAGTAGCGACCTATATGTATTGCCACGTTTCAGCACTGCATTCCTTGACCCATTTGCCGAAATCCCCACTCTATCAATGTTATGTTCTTATTTCAACAAGGATGGAGAGCCTCTTGAAAGTTCTCCTGAGAACACATTGCGCAAAGCATGCAAGGCATTCAACGATGTTACCGGCATGCATTTCCAAGCGATGGGCGAATTGGAATACTATGTAATTGCTCCCGATGACGAAATGTTCCCTGCAACTGACCAAAAAGGCTATCACGAATCGGCTCCATACGCTAAATTTAATGAGTTCCGCACTCAATGTATGGCATATATTGCACAAGCCGGCGGACAAATAAAATATGGCCACTCAGAGGTGGGCAACTTCACTATCGACGGCATGATTTATGAACAAAACGAAATCGAATTCCTCCCTGTAAATGCCGAAGATGCTGCCGACCAACTAATGGTTGCAAAATGGATTATTCGCAACCTTGCTTATCAACATGGTTACGACATCACTTTTGCACCAAAAATCACTGCGGGAAAAGCCGGCTCAGGATTGCACGTTCACATGCGCATCGTGAAAGATGGTCAAAACCAAATGCTCGATGGCGGCGTGCTATCGTCAACAGCTCGTCGTGCTATCGCCGGCATGATGGAACTTGCACCTTCTATCACTGCATTTGGCAACACCAACCCTACTTCTTATTTCCGCCTTGTTCCTCATCAAGAAGCGCCAACAAATATCTGCTGGGGCGACCGCAACCGCTCGGTACTCGTGCGTGTTCCTCTTGGATGGGCAGCAAAATCAGATATGTGCCGTATTGCCAATCCGCTTGAAAGCGCAAGCAACTATGACACTACTCAAAAACAAACGGTAGAGATGCGTTCTCCCGATGGCTCTGCCGACATCTATCAACTCATTGCCGGTCTTGCTGTTGCTTGCCGTTATGGTTTTGAATTGGAAAATGCTTTGGAGATTGCCGAAAAGACTTATGTTAATGTAAACATTCACCAAAAAGAGCATGAAGACAAATTAAAAGGTCTTGCTCAATTGCCTGATAGCTGTGAAGCATCGGCCGATTGTCTTGAACGTCAACGCAAAGTGTTTGAAGCATACAATGTGTTCAGCCCTGCAATGATTGATGGCATCATCAAGAAACTTCGTTCTTACAACGACAAAACTCTACGTAGCGAGGTTGAGGGCAACCAAGAAGAAATGCTCAAACTTGTAACCCGCTATTTCCACTGCGGATAATAACATTATCTGTATATACAACAAAGGCGACCATTTGAGATGGTCGCCTTTGCTATATCTATTAAATCTATTTTAAAGCGAATTGATGTTGCACTCGCATTTTTTCAGCTCGGCAACACACTTTTCAAGGTCATTGGGATGAATAACCACATTGGCTTTATCACCTTCGGCAAACGCATACATATATTCAATAAATATATCATTTTTAGCCAAATGTTCAAGGATTTCAGAGAGCGAGCCGGCTACATTAGGACAACTGATGCACACAACATCAGTGAGCATTACTGCAAAATTCTCATTGCGCAACACCTCTACAGCACGCTCTACATCAGACACGATTAAACGCAAAATACCAAAATCGGTAGTTTCTGCCATGCTGAATGCATGCATATTAATGCCATATTTACCCAATATTTTGGTCAAGTCATTTATTCTTCCTGTTTTATTTTCAAGGAAAATTGATAATTGTTTGATTGTCATATCGCATTTATTTTTATGTTACAAAATACGTTTATCT
>CAZCEB010000297.1:0-2180 GCA_964497305.1 uncultured Muribaculaceae bacterium
TATTGTATTTACATAGCCGGAACTGCTTGGTTTTGGCAGAATGGAGAAAAAATGCTCTGATGTCATAGAAGAGTATTTTTATTGTAACCCTGATGCTTTTTGCTACTCATACATGACACGAGAGACTGGTTGTTGGATTGGTGCAACTCCTGAAATACTCTATGAACATCATTGTGGTAATAAATATTTCGAGACAATGTCTCTTGCAGGTACTCGACTAAGTACAATGCACGATTATCCTTGGGATTGTAAAAATATAGAAGAACATAACTATGTAACTGAATTTATCCTCAATACACTTTTGACCTTAGGTTATGATGTAAGCGTAGGAGATGAAGAAACTATTAACTATGGCGTAATCGAACATTTGTGTCATAGAATTAAAGCAAAAATTAATGATAGTAAAGTTGCTGATTTATTAAATCATCTCAGTCCAACACCAGCTGTAGCCGGATACCCAATAGAATACGCATTAGATGATATTATGCATTTTGAAGTACATCCAAGATATTGTTACACCGGATACATTGCAGTTGCCGATCAAGATGGGTTACATGTATATGTTAATTTGAGATGTGCACATTTTACACCTGAAAGATTTTGCATATATGGGGGAGGCGGATTGACAGAGCTATCTATTGAAGATGAAGAGTGGAAGGAAATTGATCTAAAAACATCTGTTTTAAAAAAGATATTAACTGATAAACAACATGAATAATCGAGAAAAAAGAAATCCGTTTTGGATATTATTTATAGCTATTACAGCACTCGTTATATTCATTTGTTCCAATATCTCAATATACAAATGGGCTAATAAAATCATACAATTTATTTAGTGATATTTTAAGCACAAATAGTAATGATGCTAAATTTTCAACCATAGAAATATTGACGAATATTGATCCTCAATTGTTAGTATCAATTACTGAAATTCAACTTGACACAATCAATCATACAATAGATAATCACATTATTGATACGCAAAAAGATTCCCAAGTCATAAATATATTAAAACCACGTATTGAAGATACCATAGTAATAGAAGATTACACAATAGATACGACTGGTTTAAAGAATTTACGGAATGCGTTAAATAATCGAGATAATATTTACCGCCCGATAAGGATTGCGTTTGTAGGAGACTCTTATGTTGAAGGAGATATTTTTTCGCAACATATCAGAGAAGGATTACAAAATGTGTATGGCGGTTCCGGTGTTGGATATATGAACATGCATTCTGAATTTCCGGGATTTCGCCGTTCAATCAGACAAAGTAGCAATGGATGGCAAACGCACGATTTTATTAACAAAAACATAAATACTCATTATCTATATATTTCTCAACAATATTTTACTCCTAAAGAAGAATGTGCTCATTCTTCATATAAAGGTACTGATTATGCTCACCATTTAAATGAATGGAATTGTTCTAAATTCCTTTTTATTTCATCATCTAATACAACTATAAATTTAAAGACTTCTGGTGAGTGGATTTCACATAATGTAATTGGTGCGAAAGATTCTGTTCAATGTATTGAAACAATTGGACACACAAACCAATTCTCACTTAAAACAAATTCGAATGATATTATTGGACTAGGTGTATGGTTGGAAGATTTATCTGGAATAACAGTTGATTGTATGTCGACAAGGGGTAGCTCGGGGATTAGTCTCTCTAAAGTAAATATGGACTTAACTCGTCAAATATCCAAATTTATTCAATATGATATGATTATACTTGAATTTGGAATGAATGCTATGACTCCAGGACAAACAGATTTTAGTGCATATATGACACACATGGGTAAAGTAATTACTCACATGCGTAATTGCTATCCGAATGCAGATTTACTAATAATGGGAGTGGGTGATCGAGGTGAAAAAATCGGAGGAATAATAAAAACAATGAGAGGCGTGGAAGAAATGATTAAATCTCAACGGCAATTAGCACAAAAACATCATTGTTTATTTTGGGATACTCGCGAAGCCATGGGAGGAGAAAACTCTGCTGCGAATTGGGCAAACAGAAAACCTGCATACGTAAATAAAGATTATATTCACTTGTCTTACAAAGGAGGGCAAGCATTGGCCGATGAATTTGTAAAGTCATTATTACATGCTCTTAATGAATAAATTTATTGTGTATATATTATCGGTACTATGGTTGTTTAATGTTTCGG
>CAZCEB010000298.1:0-2096 GCA_964497305.1 uncultured Muribaculaceae bacterium
GGGATGATTATGAAACATAAACGCAATGACATGATTTTTGTTGTGTACAAAATGTATAATATATTTTCAATATTAGCCAGAGTATAAATGCATTTTGAAATGATTTATGAAATGTCCCTCTGTTGCAGATCAATAATAGTTAACGTATTTGCATTAAAATAGTCTAAAAAAAGACTGTGTCAAAATTTTGACACAGTCTTTCTCATAAAAAACATGTTTTTTAGAATTTGTAAGTTGCTCCTATTGAAATTGCTGTTTGGTCAAAATCTTCTAAATCTTTATCAAAAAGTTTTTGATATTTAGCTTCAAGATTTATAGCAATGTTCTCAGCAACAGAATATTCTGCTCCTGCACCAATATTTAGTCCCATTGAGCCATCAACATCGCTCCAGTCAGGTTTGAAATACATAACGCCTGCCAATGGATAAAGGTTCAAATTTTCAGCAACACTGAATAAATAGTGAGCAGTTACATCAATATCCCAGCAAGAAGGACATTTTTCTTTGTCTTCAAACCAATAGTTGAAAGCGCCTTCAATGCGAAGAGCATCAGTAATACCATATTGGTATTTTGCTCCAAGGTGGAATGTTTCCATTTCTGAGCCATAACCAAGATTGATGCCTGCGGCTGATAGCCCTTTTTGTGCAGAGAGAGATCCTATTCCCATTACTGCAACGCACAACATTAAGAATAACTTTTTCATAATACTATATTCGTATGGCTTGCCCCACGCCACATCTTTTTAATTTTACATTACCATTAGGGGCAAAAGCAATGCGTTTAATGGTGTTTTTGCAAATTTATGAGATGTTAAAAGTGTGGCTATGTACTTTGAGTATATAAAATTTACCAATGCGTATAATATTTATACACCACGTAATTTTATATCAGTTCTTCACTAAGCTATACTTAAAAAAGGGTACAGATAGTACCCTTTTTCTGGAATAAATACGTCAAATATCGTTCTATCGCACGATCTTTGATATATTTATTTCACTAACACTTTATAATTTCGCCCATCAACATTTACAATATACATTCCGTTTGCAATCATATCAAAACATGTTGTTTCATTGGATACTTGTTGAGAAGCTACTATAGCACCAGATGTTGAATATATATTTATGCAACTGTCTATAGGCGCATTTTTAACAAGAATTTGATTATTTATAGACCATACATATATAGGTTCGATTTCAATATCATCAATTCCTGAAAGAGCAACATTTATAATACAATAGGCGGTAAGATTTGAACCGTCGGTTGTAGTTGCTGAAATTGTTGCTTGACCTACATTAAGAGCTGTTATGACTCCATTATTGACAGTTGCGACATATTGATTACTACTTTTCCATATTACAGATTTGTTAGTTGCATTAGAAGGAACTATAGTTGCGGTCAATGTCTCAATATCGCCTGGAATGATTGTAATATAGTTTGGCTCGAGAGATATTGAATTAGCATAAATCATTGTTGATGATGAATTTCCGATTGTCAATGTGCCGTCTTGAAGAATATAATCGTAATTGTTGTCATATCCACCTGAAAGAATAATATCATATTGACCTTTTGATGAACTTGCTGTTGCATTACAATTTATATATGGCCATTGATCAAGATCATCGGCGGTATCGCCATTGCGAAATCCGATATATGTCATGGTCAATTTGGGCATTTGCTCAAGGTAACCCTTGTATTTATCGTCAGCGACAATTGTTAGCGGAGCTTTTGTAATTGTCAATATACCGTTTGTGGTATAGGGAGAGTCTTGATATCTGAACGAATAGATATAATTATTATCGTTACCGCCCTCAAGCATTATTGTGTATCGTCCGACAGGAGTCTCTATATCGGCATTGGTTACAACTGATGGCAATATGTCAAGAACATCTTTTGTATCATTACCCTTGAAACCGGTATAGGTCAATACATATTCGACATAGGCTCCGTATTCTCGCTCGGCATTATCAAGCGTGATTGTGAGGGTTGCCTTGTTTATAGTTAACACCCCTTGACGATATATAATTTCATAGTTTCGAGCATCTCCACCTTCAGCCGTAATAGGGTATTCACCAACATCACTCATTGTCTTTGCT
>CAZCEB010000299.1:0-2093 GCA_964497305.1 uncultured Muribaculaceae bacterium
CTTACTGAAATATTTGACAATTGCCCATTTTTGTAAACAAGTTCATTGCTGAAATCGCCATAACATCCATTATAGTGTATGCGATTAAGAATAGGAGAGGCGTCAGCACTACCATTGATTTTTATGCGAACTTTTTTGCCTGGTTTGATATATTGTGCAAAATCTTCAGAAGCAAAAGATTTCTTAATGATTGCAAGCATAGACATTGCGGCATTACTTTCAGTTATTATATACTTGCCAGAAGGGAAATCTTCTTTAGCTGAGAATTTTTGTTCAACTTCATATTTATAATCTATCTTATAATTAAGTATGCGGTTACCATTAGCATCAATATCACTAAGAACTTGTGTGTTGACATCAATATGGGTATTATCAGAAATAAGATTGTCTGTTTTTGCCGTTTCAATAATAGAGTTCTTAATACTTTCTAGTTTTACTTGTTCCATATTTGCTTGGTCTATCACATCAAAAGGAACAAAGTTGTCATCAAATGAGATTGGCTTGCGATCAAGATTGTTATAGGTATATGTTTTTCCTGTCTCAGTATTTATTACTTCGGTATAGATAATTTCAAATTCATCTTTGTCATTAAGACCATATATTGTATTCTCAAATCGTAAATTGCCAATGTTACTGAAAGATGATAATTCGTCTTGTGGAACATCAAGAGCGATAGAAGGCATACCCCCGAAATCAAGGGTCAAAAGATTTTTTTCGGTATTAAAACCACCTAATGTAATTGATTCTGCTGCAAGCATGTCTCCAGCCATTTCTGTGGCGATTTCATTCTCAAATATAATCATCTGTTGTGCGCGAGTTTCTTCGTTTACACGAATACGATAGTCTTCAAGGCTTTCTCCCTCCATCATTTTCATCCACTCGTCCATTCGTTCATTTACCCTTTGAGATAATAGTTGACTATAGTTCGGATTTAAGTTTGATAATTGTTGCATTATAATACCGGCTCCAGAGGGATAAATTATAAATTCTTTATTGGAATCGTTTAGGTCTTTTACAAAACGCATGTTGCTAATACCACCATTATAACTTATTATCTCATGCACATCATTAGAATTGTGAACATTTTGTAGCAATATGGTTTTTTCATCTTTTGCGACTCCTAAATATTTATTATCGGGATGAAAGAAAGAAGATATAGCGTTCCCCATTCCAACAAAACTATACAATGGAGTTGCTGAAAATGAGTGAGTATCATATATCTTTACATCGCCATTATAAGATGTGATAGCAAGCATATTATTATCATGTGAGAATGTTATTGATGTAATATTAGCTTCGCTAGAAATTGTTGCCCTGAGTGAGTTTGACTGAAGATTCCATATTTCTATGTTGCTTCCATTTGAAACTGCCAAATAATAGTTGTTTTCACTCAAAGATAAATATTGGGGAGTTATTCCTGCGTTTATAGTACGATATTGGGAGTGTGTTTTTGTATCGTAGAAACTTATTTCGTTTTGATTATTACCAATTGCCAATGTCTTTCCATCGGGTGAGTAACATATAGCTGTTTGTTTTGTGATGCCATTAATAGAGGCTAAAAGTTTATTGGTAGTTTCTGTGTCGTATATTTCAACTTTAGATTGTTTTGATTGCCCAATTAGAATGGCACATGTAGCACCACCTGGTTGTACTGCCATTTGTGATACATTTTTTGCCTTGTCCGACAATTTGAAATTCATTAAATTGTATACATTGCCATTAGAAAGATAAAAAACTTTGTAAGAGTAGTTGTCAACAAATGATGGTTTGTGTTTCACTTTAAAAACTCTTTTAGCAGGGGAATTGTTATTCTGAGCGTAGATGCAGGACAATGAGCACATGATAAGTGCTATTGTAAAAAACACTTTTTTCATAATCTAATGATTAATTGGATAATATTGTAAATTGTTATATTTTGAGTTTAGCCTAATATATATGCATGAGCGAAATTGAAATGGTGAAATTTAATCCATTATTTTGTCTATAAATTAAGATATTTATAGAAATATTTAATTTTTACAAATGTAGTGAACAAATTACCCCCCCAAATTATTAAAGTATTTTAACATTATAGGTTGGTTTAGGTGTCCCAT
>CAZCEB010000300.1:0-2092 GCA_964497305.1 uncultured Muribaculaceae bacterium
CCTCTTTCGCATTGCCAAGCTTTTCGCGTACCCACACTAAAAAGCTACTGAGCCATAATAACCAAAAAGATGGCATATTGTATCTGTCCGAGGGTAATGGGAATACTATTTGCTACGGATATAAAGGAGTAGAACCCACCGGCACTCTTACGATTAAAGATGGAACAACCTTAATTGCTGATATGGCATTTGCTGGTTGTACAGGAATTACTGATGTTATAATACCTAGTTCCATTAAATATGTTGGAGCAG
The DNA here is from genome assembly GCA_964497305.1 of uncultured Muribaculaceae bacterium. GTDB lineage: Bacteria > Bacteroidota > Bacteroidia > Bacteroidales > Muribaculaceae > RGIG4079. The sequence continues at coordinate 253 of CAZCEB010000300.1, forward strand.
GAGCGTTCGATGGCACAAGTTGGGATAGTAATCAAAACGGAATACTTTATTCAGGCGATATCTGTTTGGGCACAAGTGCCAGTTCTGCAAGTATTAAAGGAGACTTGGTCATTAAAGAGGGCACTACAAAAATCATTTCTAATGCATTTCTCAATGACGAAATAAGTTCTCTTACTATCCCCAATTCGGTAACAGAGATAGGTTCTAACGCTTTCGGCGGTTGTTGGTTATTGACTCGTGTTACCATTGAGGACGGTACAACTGATTTATCCGGTGCGAGGTTTGATGGTTCGCCTCTTGAGACTATTTATTTAGGTCGAAATTCTGATTTTGCGCCATCAGATAGTAACAGTCCAACAATTAAAGAAGTAACAATTGGCAACTCAGTTACTGAGATTGGCTATGGTGCGTTCTATGAATGCACCGGCTTGACCTTGGTAACAATACCTAATTCAGTAACAACAATTAACGGCAATGCGTTCATGGGTTGCACCGGCTTGACTGATGTAACGATTGGCAATTCAGTAACATATATTGGTTCTGGTGCATTCTATGGAACAGGTTGTTATAATAATTGCTCTGACGGAGAATTTGTGTATGTCGATAATTGTCTTGTTGACTTTAAGGGAGATCCATATGCCTATAATGGAGGCTACCTATATCGTAATAAAACACAAATTATTAAAGAAGGTACTCGGTTGGTCTCTTTAGATGGTGCTGATATGAGATCTTTGAGCCCCACTGAGATTATTTCATTAAGCGCAACACCGCCAATCCTTTCAACACTAGGCTCCTATTATGGAGAATATAAAGATAGAATAGGAATGCTCTATGTACCAGCTGATGCTTATAATGCATATTGGATGTCTGAAACATGGTCAGCAGTATTTTCAAACATCAAGCCCCTCACTGTTGTTACCTCAATCACGGTTGAGGCTCCATCAACATGTGTCTTGGGAGATTCAATTCAACTCAATGCGGTAGTCATGCCTAATAACGCAACAAAACCAGATGTGAAATGGTCGAGTAGCGACCCCACAGTGGCAAGTGTTGATGCCACAGGCTTGTTGAAATATCTCAAAGAGGGCAAAACTACCGTCACTGCTACAGCTGCCGATGGTAGTGGTGTGTCAACTTCTTTTGAAATAGAGGTAAAAGCCATAATGGTATCATCAATTACCCTAAACCACGACCGCTTGCGTCTTGATGTTGATAGTGTGGCAACTCTCACCGCGACTTTCGCTCCCGAAAATGCCTCTTACAAGACCGCAGAGTGGAGCGTGAGCGACAGCACTATTGTCGCCCTCACCGATAATGGTGACGGCACAGCCACTATTAAGCAGCTGGCTGAGGGTACGACCTATGTATATGTTTGCACTATTGACGGCACAAATCTTGCCGACACATGTGAAGTAACAACCATTCAGCTTGTCGAAGCCATTACCTTAGACCCCACAGCGATAACATTGTCTCTTTATGAGTCAACCACAATTACCGCCACCATTGAGCCTGCTACTGCCGGCAATAAAGATCTCACATGGACATCATCGGCGTCCTCTATTGCTGCGGTAAAAGAGGATGCCAACGGCAATTGTGTTGTGGTCATGATGGCAGAAGGCACTGCTACTATCACAGCCACAGCCACCGATGGCTCAGGCGTAACAGCAACTTGTGCTGTTTCAACCGATGTGTTGGTTAATGAAATTTCTTTGGATAAAACCGAAGCCGAATTGATGATAGGCGAGACTTTGGCACTCAACTACACTATTGCTCCCGACAACGCAGTAAACAAAGAGGTACAATGGCGTTCAAACAATGAGAAGGTGGCAACAGTATCGGT
>CAZCEB010000301.1:0-2069 GCA_964497305.1 uncultured Muribaculaceae bacterium
ATAATAGTAGTACAACATTGATGCAATGTAACGAGTAATGGTCTCGACATGTTCTTTGTCAAATGTTTCAGACCGGGGATTGGTGGTTGAGAGAATGTTCATCCATGAAAATAGGGCAGTAGTGTAGATTGAGAGCAACGATTGATCAATGTTGTTGCTCTTGTTGTTGTCAATTGAAATTTGCAGGATTGCGCCCACCGATGTTGCGTATGCATCTTGGAAATTGCTCATAGCGGCAAGTGCACCACAATGGCATGATGCAGCAATTGCCATGATGTTAATCTCTTCGGTGGTTGATTGTTGAGCGTTTAATTTTGAAGACCAATGTTCGTATGCATTGGCAAGCGCTTCACCCGACAGCATCACCGCGTCCTCGATAGAGCCATGTTCAATCAGAGCATTTGCCTCCTTGACGGAGTCTAATATATTGGATAATGGTTGCATTATTAATTGTTTAATATACAGAAGTAATGCGAAATTAATGAAAATAATTAACCAACACAAAGTTATAGTTAGCTAATTTTTTTGCGGGGGATGCAACTATTTGGGGGAAATGACGTCTAATGTTTAGAAAATAAAATTAATAATGGTAGATAAAGAAAGTATATTTCTTGATGTTATAGGCAAAAACAAGCAGATAATATATAAAGTCTGCTACATGTATGCTGTCGATGAGGACCATTTAAAGGACCTTTATCAAGAGATATTGATAAATCTATGGCAGGGGCTTGATCGTTTTCGTGGTGATGCTCAAATTTCGACATGGATTTATCGCATGAGTATCAATACATGTATAACACAGTATAGAAGGAATAAACAAAATGTTGAAATGTTGCCACTTGAAATGTTGCTAAATCTGCCAAGTGAGGATGACAATCGGATGGAAAGTATTAAACAGATGTATCAATTGATAAACCGATTGAATCGTATGGAGAAAGCGATAATATTAATGTGGCTTGATGAGAAAACTTATGATGAAATAGCCGAAGTAACAGGTTTGTCAAGGAATAATGTGGCATCACGTTTGCGTCGTATAAAAGCAAAATTGGTTGAGTATGGAAAAGAGTAAAAAGCGTGAAATTATGGATATAGAAGAAATGAAGCGAAATTGGCAACAGATGGAATTGCGCATGGATAAGATAGAAGAAGAAAACCAAAAATTGATTGCTCGACTCAAAAAAAATAAAGCAATGGGAGCAAAACAACGATTGATGGTGAGTTATTTTAGGATGGCTATAATCTGTATCGTTAGTCCGGTGTGGATATTTCTTCTTGAACAAGAGGCTTATGTTGGTAAAATATTAGAGATTTATTATGTGTTGTTTTTTGTTGCATTGTCAGCTGTAAATTTCTATATATGGTATTTTATGAAGCTAAATGACTATAAAACGATGTCGGTAAAGGATGCATTGATAAAATCCTATGAGATAGAACTATTGTGTAAACGAGGAAAATTGGTAGGATATATTTTAGGGCTTCCGTTGATCGTATTGCTCATGTGTGCATTGTATAAAGCAGGGATAATAGAGGCGTTTACCGGTGGATGTGTCGGTCTGATTATAGGGGGAGCGATAGGTTCAATCGTGAATCTTAAAAATAAAAAGATGTTGAGAGAAATGCGCCTTGCGCTTGAAGAAGAACTTGCCGAAACCGATGATGATAATTGTTGAAAAAATAATTGACGAAAAAGTGTGTCGTAATTGTACATTGTGCATTAAATTTCTTAACTTTGCACAAAACAATACCCAAAATGAACAAACAATATCGACATAACGATAAAATGTTTCATCGTCGAGTTGATGCGATACCACATCACGCGACATTAAAAGTGTTGTTAAAGAGATGATTAAGCCTGTATACCCCCCCCTAATGGGTGTTTTCGGGCTTTTTTTGTAGCAAATAATTAATTAAATAATAACCCACTAAAGTCATTTTCAAGCAATGAATAGTAACAGCCTTGTTTCAATCTCCGATGTAAATAAAGAGGAGATACTGCGCTTGCTTGAGCAGGCTCGATATTTCGAGGAGAATCCAAATCACAAAATCCTTGATGGAAAAGTTGTGGCTAC
>CAZCEB010000302.1:0-2049 GCA_964497305.1 uncultured Muribaculaceae bacterium
TCATGAATAGGAATATCTTTGTGTCTAAATAAATTAAAAAATCCAACATATAATTCTTATTGTGTTTTAATGATATTATCTATTATCTAAATCATCATATAATTTCTGCAAAAAAACTTTACCCAATACAAGATTGTTTTCATCACAACTGTCAGAAACATATTTTACTTTTTCGGAATCGCAATTATACACAACTTCACCTTGCTCATTCACCAGTCCAAATTGCGATTGATCGACAAAAAATGCATAGTGAGGCGAAGCCGGATTTAGAATATTTTTGCTAAAAATAAATTGGTCATGTGGTATTCCCATTTGATATAATAATGTAGCAGCGATATCTACTTGTGATGAAATAGTATCAATCCGCTTAGCCTCTTTTATTACTCCTCCCGTAAAAATCAACGGAATACGATGCCGATCTACCGGATTTTGTATTTCTTTTGCCGATGGATAAGAGCCATAGTGATCAGGAACAATTATTACTAAAGAATTATCCCATTCTCCTATCTCCTTTAATTTAACGACAAAATCTCCAAGACAACTATCAGCATAAGCAAATGCATTAGCCTTTTTATTTGAGATTTTTGAATTACTATAAGGAACGTCAAATGGCTCATGACTGCTTGATGTCTGTATAATAGACAATTTAGGTATATTATCAGTATAGTTTTTAATATCACTCACACAACGAGCAAATACGTGATGGTCATGAGCACCCCATTTACTCAATCTATCTTCAATAGGAAAATCTTTATCTGAAATTATTTTATCAAATCCAGCCGACACAAGAAAAGCATTCATATTGGTAAAATTAGCATCTCCACCATAATAGTAGGTCATTTTATATCCTACATCTTTTAATGCTCGCGGAATTGATGGAAGATTATCGGTTTTTGTTACATCTTTCATGATGCTTGTTGTGGGCTGTGATGGATATGCACTGATGATTGCAGGCAACGCTCTATCTGTACGATAGCCATTGGCAAAACAATTTGTAAACAAGATGCCTTCTTTAGCTATTGAGTCGAGATTTACAGCAATAGGATATATTCCTCCAAGTCTTTTCATCAAATGTGATGAAAAACTTTCCATTATCACCAAATATACATTAGGGCGTTGAGTTGTTAATAGTTGTGGTATAGTATCAGTTACAGGCTTGTCAACAAGAGTTTTAAAAATCTCATCGGCTTTTTCAGCTTCATAAAAACGGAATTGTGAACTGAAATTACTTTGATGTGTGGCTGAATACATAAAACTAAACATCGGATTTATTGCCGCATGATTTAACAATTGATTTGGGCTATAATAAACTGCACTCAAATTCATTGTTGAAACTGTAAATCCTCCACGAATAGGAATAAACAATCCGCCGGTTACCAAAAGCAACACAATCGATGCTAATATACTTTTCTGTTTTTTACACTTAATCCTATATATTAAATTCTTAAACAGCACAAAATATATTGCTGTAACAACAATTATTGCAATAACGCCTCCTACTATGTACCACGTTGACACACTTGCCATTGCCGATGCTGGTGATGACAAAAAATAAAACAACGGAGTAACATCAAGGCGCATCCCCCAATATCCATATAAACCTAAATCAACACATAACACGATAGCCATCAATAATGAAATAATCATGTAATATGTTAATTCTACAACCCGCAAAACTTTGGCTCGTGTCCATTGATTTATAATCAATAATATGCCCGGAATAATGCTTAAATACCCCGCCAAAGATCTATCCAACGGCATACCGTTTATCATTACATCCCAATAATCACCAATAGACACTCCTGAATATAATTCGTTATACACAATCATGAACAGAGGTTTCTGTAACATAAAAAGTATAAGAATCAGTATATATGTTATACCAAATTTTGCTAACGCTGTTTTCATAAATGTGGACTATTCTAATTGTCAACAAAATTAATCTATTTATCCAAAATCGCCTAACATATTAGTAATTATTCTCATTTTAATGATCAAAAAGCCCTCTGCATCAATTGATACAGAGGGCTTCGGAGTATTTATAATATT
>CAZCEB010000303.1:0-2035 GCA_964497305.1 uncultured Muribaculaceae bacterium
ATATCCAGCATTTTTAGAAAACTTTTTCGAAGCTAATATCTTCATCAATATCAAACGCTATATACTCTACCGCAGAAACAGAAATATCATCTTGCGTTGGACATACAAGAGTATTAGATAAATTATGAAATCTTTCTCGATTTCTATCATTTGTTTTCTTAGCTATAACAATAGGATAAATCGTTATTTCTTTGCCGGTATATAAGGGACACCAATAATTCTTTACCCAATCAATATACCAAGGCAACTGATATGTAATTATGCTATCGTATGGTTCTTCGTCTTTTAGCTCAATTATATTAATTTTTACAGAACGATTATCTTCCTGAACTGTAACAACATCAATTCTTTGCATTCCCACACCACAGGAAACTTCATTGCCGATCCAAGTGGCTTTTTCTTGTTCAATATGGAGAAGATCACGTAATGGTTGTTCCAAACAATTTTGAACGATGTATGCCTGCAAATGCGTTTCAAAGGCATTACCACGGTGACATTTTACCAACAATCTATCTTTAATGGAAACCGAATTCGTATCTCCCTCATATCGTGAGGATTCATCAATAGTAATTATTTTATCTTGATTTGTATTATAAGAAAATGCTGTTCCATCCAAAACAGTATTTGAGTTCTCGTTTCTTATTTTATTAATTAGTTTATCTGCTTCATAGTCAGTAATCATAGTACAGCCACGATTACCTTTGAGTTTTCTATATATAAGACTCCAACACATTTCACTTGGATGATTAATACCATCTAAAAGGTCTAATGCTTTATGTTCAGAAACACCATTTTCATAAACTTCATCTGGTTCAATTCTAATACGCAAATTCAAATCTTTTCCTAATTCTGACGAAAGATAATTATTATAGTTAGAATCGTAAAAAGGAGTTCCTGCTGCTTTAAATACGCCGTAAAATTTCCCTTTGCCATTATTTCCTTGAAGATAAAAAACAATTTTGTCATTAGATCTAACTCGTGAAATATCCGCAATCATTGCTACAATATTTTTTTCGGAAGTAGCAGGTACGCCATCTTTCTTTTTCTTTGGGTTTTGGTAATTGAAATCCTCCAGAAATGGTGCATCACAAGAAGCGCCCGTTCCTGCAAACATATATTCAAGATGATATTTAAAAGTCTTTGTATCAACAATAAAAACGTGTGTCATAACAAATCTCCTTTTTATTTTCTAAATATTATAGCATATTTTGTAATTTTCCACAATACAAAATACAAAATTCATACCATACAATAACCGACAATTAACTTTACTAATCCACAGTTATATGGTATAATAAAGAAAAATTAAAAGAGGTGTGCTCTATGACCGATTTTGAGGATAGATATTACTCAATGCCTGAAATTTGCAAGTATCTCGGCATTAGCCGTGACTCTGCATTAAAATGGATTGCAAACAAGGGTATGCCAGCTCATAAGGTTGGCAAGAAGTGGAAGTTCAAGCTTTCTGAAATTGACACTTGGGTAAATAGTGGACAAGCGGAGGAAAGTTAAAAATGTTGCCGTTAATAAAAGTGAGGAAAGAAAAATGAAAAAAATAAAAATTAATATTTTGGATCAATATAAGACCTACCAAAAGAATTCTATTTATACTTTGGACGGAGATCTAATAATTATATCGGGTATAAATGGTAGTGGTAAAAGTCAATTGTTAAATATCATTGCAAAAAACAATAAAGAAAGAATAAATCGAAAAATTATACAAACTGATGAAAATGGAATAACAAAGACATTAGAAAACATATTATTACTTTCATTTCGCGATAATATCAACTTAGGTGACGATTTTGGGCAATTTTCTGTAACATATCAAAAAAACTATTCATCAAAAGCATGGAATTTTTATAGCAGCAACATTAAACATCAGAATAATCAATTTGTAGATCAGAAGAGAACGAAACGTTTTAATGATGGGTCTATAATTTTTGATGAAAAAGGAATAAAAAATCCTTCTTGGCGCTCAATTATAAAATTAATTGAATTAATTAAGGTTAATTATACACAGGACGAGTGGTTC
>CAZCEB010000304.1:0-1998 GCA_964497305.1 uncultured Muribaculaceae bacterium
ATTTGGAGGTGTACCGATAGGTGTACCCATGCCTCCAATGTTTGCGGCAACAGGAATTGCAAGAGCCAACCCGATTTTTCCTTTGCCATCGGCAGGAAGAGCTTTCAATACAGGAGCAAGGAATGTCAACATCATCGCAGCAGTAGCGGTATTGCTCAAGAACATAGAGAAACATGCAGTTACTGTGATGAAACCAAGTAGTACATACTTTGATTGTGTACCGAAAGGCTTGAGCATGACTTTAGCGAGTTTAACATCCAAGCCTGTTTTTGTTGCAGCAATAGCAATGATGAAACCACCAATAAAGAGCATGATGATGGGGTCGGCAAAACAAGCCATTAAGGACTTGTAACTTGTTAGCTTACCTAATTCTTCAACCGGCATTCCTTCGCGGAAAAACCACAAGCTACTATCAGAAGTGGTAAAAAGTAGTAAAACTACAACAAATGTTGATGTTGTCCAAGCGGGAATTGCATTGAATATCCACATTAAAGTTGCAAATGCGAAGATTGCAATTACGCGTTGTTCTACAAAGGTTAATCCTTCGATGCCAAATGCAGATGTTGGCATAGCCCATAAAACGATCATTGTAATAGATGCAATGAGGATTTTAATTAGGCGTGGAGCTAACAACTCTCGAGACATTAATCGTTGAAATTTTTGACGTTGCAATTCCAACATTTTTTGAGAGCCATGGAAACTTTTAAACATAATATGAAATTATTTAATTAGTATTTTCGTCTCGAAAAATATATGTATTGTACCTAAAATCTAATAAATAGACCATGTCGTAAAAACGGGTGCAAAGTTACTCTATTTTTTTGAAATAATTAAGAAATTCCATGCCCAAATGACCATGTGTAATCAAAATATTTAATAATCATAATAAGTTTAATGTTAATAATAATCTAAAAATGCGGAGTGCGTAAAACCATTATGTGAAAATAAATGTTTTTGCAATAGAAAAAATTCAAGTATAAAAAAGATTTGTTATGAATTGGATTGTTGAAACATTTAGAGAATATCCCTCATTGGCGATTTTCTTGACAATTGGTATTGGTTTTTGGATTGGAAAACTAAAGTACAAAACATTTTCGTTGGGAACAGTTACATCGGTATTGTTGGTCGGTGTACTTGTCGGACAGATGCACATTCCTATTTCCGGTCCGCTTAAATCGGTGTTTTTCCTATTGTTTTTATTTGCGATAGGATATAGTGTAGGTCCACAATTTTTCCGTTCATTGAAAGGAAGCGGATTGAAACAAGTGGGGTTTGCTTGTGCTTTGTGTGTGGTGTGTTTGCTTGTTACGTGGGGCATTGCAGTAGCATTTGACTATTCACCCGGTGAAGCTGCCGGATTATTATCGGGAGCGCAAACAATCTCGGCTGTAATAGGTGTTGGTGGAGATACGATACAGACATTAAACGCCTCGGCAGCCGATAAAAAAGCGTGGATTGACATGATTCCTGTGTGCTATGCTGTAACTTATATTTTCGGAACTATTGGCTCGGCTTATATTTTGGGAAATATAGGACCTCGATTGCTTGGTGGTCTTGATAAGGTAAAAGCGCAAACAGCACAATTGGCACAACAATTAAATCAAAGTAGTTTGTCTTCTGACCCAGCTTATATTGATGCCAATCGCCCTGTCGTTTTTAGAGCCTATAAAGTTTCATCGTCTTTTTTTGATGGTGGGAAGACGATAAAAGAAATCGAAGAATATGTCAATTCATTGAAAAGACGTGTTTTTGTTGAGAGAGTAAGAAGTGGTGGTAAAGTTATAGATGTTACGCCCGATTTGCTTGTAAACAAAGGGGATGAAATTGTGTTGAGTGGCAGACGCGAATTTATTATTCAAGATGAAAGCTGGATAGGTCCTGAAGTAGCTGATAATGAACTGCTCTCATTCCCTGTAGAGGAGTTACAAGTGATGTTAACAAAGAAGACGATTGATGGATTGACTATAGACCAATTGCGAGCAAAACCATTTATGTATG
>CAZCEB010000305.1:0-1972 GCA_964497305.1 uncultured Muribaculaceae bacterium
ATAATGACTGACAAAATCTAAATATCTATAAAAATAAAGCCGACAATGAAAAACATTGTCGGCCATGAACTTATTTACTATTGAATCATTATTATTTTACCAAGACCTTGTAGTAACAATTATCAATTCTAATTATATATATACCCTTTGTCAATGGCAACTGTATTATTGTTCTATCTGCTATTGTTTGTTTAACCAACATTCCACTCGGTGTATAAACTCCTATTTTTGAGCCAATTTCTAATCCGGAGATTTCTACTAAACCTGTAAATGTTTTTATTTGCAAATCAGTTTCATTCAAATCTTTTACTGAAACTGTAGATAATACAATCTCTACATTAACATCTAAATCATCATAGAAGATTGCTTCTAATGCATCATCGGAGAATTCAATTGCGTGAACATTCATGACATAGTTTCCGGCAACGGCATCATCGGCGGCCTTTACTTTGAACGTGAGGATTGATCCTGTAGTATTCTCTACCGGTGTGTTATAATTTGAGTATATCAATACGCGAAGATCGCCATTATCAAGTATATTGGTATTTAATGAGTGATCCCAGAAACGTTCAGTATCAAGTTGTGCATCTACTCGACCATTGCTCTTGGTTACAAAGCTGAGACCTTCTGGCAATGTTATATCAAATTGTCCGCCTATTAACGATGTTGAATTATTCAAATTTACTGTAATGGTTTTCTCCTCGCCGGTTGTTATTACGAAATCCTCAATTGCCAAGCCTTCTGTAGGTGTGGTTACATCATCGTCGTCTTCGCCTCCAGAAACTGAAGAGATTATATTAACATTTACGTTTACATCATCAAAAAATACTGCCTGTAATGCATCATCGGAGAATTCAATTGCGTGAACATTCATGACATAGTTTCCGGCAACGGCATCATCGGCGGCCTTTACTTTGAACGTGAGGATTGATCCTGTAGTATTCTCTACCGGTGTGTTATAATTTGAGTATATCAATACGCGAAGATCGCCATTATCAAGTATATTGGTATTTAATGAGTGATCCCAGAAACGTTCAGTATCAAGTTGTGCATCTACTCGACCATTGCTCTTGGTTACAAAGCTGAGACCTTCTGGCAATGTTATATCAAATTGTCCGCCTATTAACGATGTTGAATTATTCAAATTTACTGTAATGGTTTTCTCCTCGCCGGCATTGATTTCTATATCTTCTATTGCTATTGATGATGTTGCTGTAGTTTCTGATATGGTTTTGGTAGTGTACATTGTACTATTCAAGTCGATACTTGCCGTTGATACGCTTGTTGTCTCATTCATGATTAGGCTTACTATTGATACCAAATCTTGGATAGAGATACGGCTATCATCATTGATATCAGCACTGCTGAAGACAAAGTTTGCCGGGATTATTCCCATTATATATTGAGCTGTTGAGGTCAAATCAACTATTGACAAACGACCATCGCCATTGGCGTCTCCTTTGCGATATTTGATTACGCCTATTGATGCTATGGCATTAGATACCGGGATTTCGGTTGTTAAACTTGACAAATAGATGTTCTTTATTATGATTTCATAACTGCCATTTACATCGCCTACATTTAGATTTATATTAAATAATGCTCCTTCTGTTCCGGTAAATGCCTCATTGTATGCCGAATAAACAAGTACTCTTATACTTCCATCTGATTGCTTTTGTGTCATAATCTCATGCGTCTCGGTTTCACGACCTGCCAAGGTTATGTCAAATCGATTGTTGGTGGTAGTTATTGAAATTCCTTCAGGGACAACTATATCGCATTGGAAGCCTACAATCTCGCCTTTATTTACCATTTTAACCGGCAAGGTAAATGTTGTGTTGGAGTAGGATTCAACGGCGTCGATTTCAAAGGCATAATCAGGCGCTACATCATTTGTTTCGATTGTGATATCACAACTTGCACTAAGGTTGGTGCCATCGATAGTGGTGGCTGTAATGGTTACTGTTCCTTC
>CAZCEB010000306.1:0-962 GCA_964497305.1 uncultured Muribaculaceae bacterium
GTGGTACAACAAACATCTGGCAAATCTTATTGCTAATGAATGCATATTGAGTTCCTTTCGGATCTCCATCAATTAAGTATGTGGTTACTGTTTTGCCCATAATTACTTATCTTCAATAAAATTTTAAATGCCGTTTAAATTTGATTTATTCCTATTTTTTCAAATGAATCTTTTGGTCATAAATCACTCAATATGTTTCTTCAAGATCTCTTTCTTTTGCTCGGCACACTTGCTCATCTTAGCTTGAGCCTCAGCAATTATTGCTTCATACTCTTCAACCTCCGCCATTACTTTGTTTTGAATCTCCAAAGGTACATTTGGAATACTCAAGCTCTTAATGCGGTCTATTGACGCTCTGTTACTTCTATTAAATGCAGCTTGCTTTCCTGCCATATCCAACATAAACATCACAAAGTGAGGGTTCATTTTTGTCTCATCCACTCTTAGCACACCACAATGGTCTGTCGGATAAAATTGAATGCCAGCTGGTATATAGTTTACCATCCAATCGCCATCAATGCCCCACAATACAGAGCCTTTTGAGAAATCATCTATCAAAAGTTTGTCAATCATTCCAAATGGTTCTTTAACATTGGCGCTATATACTGGTATGTCATAAGTATTATTCATTTCATTAGACAAAACCCTCTTGCCGATAGAAATTGTAAACATTTGATTATCAAGTAGTTTTACCCCCCCCATTTGAGTGTTAATAACTTGCAGACGCTCAAATACTTCTGCTATCTTTTGACGATATGTTTCTATAGCCATTCTACTTGAATTATATTCTGCATCTATTATGTTGCACTCTTTAATAATATCCTGTTGAATCTGAATTGGGGGTAACGGTATTTGCAGGCTTTCTATATCAGATTTATTAATACTAGGATACTGGCCTTTGGGCATCCTATCCATTATTTGTACCATTACAATATCTAAATTCATAAAGAAGATATACAGCA
>CAZCEB010000306.1:972-1967 GCA_964497305.1 uncultured Muribaculaceae bacterium
TTACTAATAAGTACACTTTCATCTTTTGATCGCAAAATTGCAAATCCTGTTGAATAGATTGTATTTTTATTCTCTTCTTCAATAAACGCAAATGCCTTTAAATTGGGGCGTACAGTTGATAATAATACGCTTCCTGCGTAAGCATATCGTCTAGCCCTTGAAGGAGCATCTTTGCCTAAAATTTTATTGTCAAAGGATACTTTACCCGTTCCATTTTCTACTGATGCTATATCAATATATATAAATTCTTGTTCTGGCGTTGTAGTAGGATTTGTATCTCTCTCATTAATGTATACAACATTTGATAGTTTTACTATAGGATATTTACTATTAATAGTTATTTGCTGTTTTACGCTACATGTTATAGCATTTTCAAATTTATCCCTAGAGAAATCTAGTAGATCACTGGTCTTTATTCTTTTAGCATATTCAAAATTAGATAAATCAACTACTTGATTAATGAGTGTATCTCTCACGCAACCAGATAAATAATTAGAAGACCATCTTTCATGTGCAAACAATGCGCCACCGTATTTGGTTATCTTAATGCCTTCTGCCCCTTTTCGTGTGCTCCATTCATAACCTAAAAAGTTCTTCTGGTTAGAATTTTCTTCAGGCGATGTGATAATAGTCGTTTGTTTATCGTATGTCAATGCGAAGTACAGCAATTTATTACGTTCTAGTTTTTTAGCAAACTCTATAAAACGACAACGTATTTCATTCATCTGTTCTGCGACCATAAGCTTTTTGAATACCTTACTTGCTTTACGATTGATTATTTCCGATTGAGCCTCGAAAGCATCAATATACATTTTCGCATAACTATATGGTTCTGCGGATTGTAAAACCGCCCCATTTAGTAGAGAATAATATTCTTCTTTTGATATGTTTATGCACTGAACGTAATTATTTAATATATCATTATCAATCCAATTTTCAATATCATTCTCTTTTATTATAGCATCAATTGAATCTTCGATTATCTGGTCATACTT
>CAZCEB010000307.1:0-1951 GCA_964497305.1 uncultured Muribaculaceae bacterium
CTGTAGAGCAACTTGATGTATGGGGTGGACGCGCCGGTGTTCCAGTTGTAAAGCAAAAATTAGGAGCAGATCCTGCATCTGTTGCATATGATACATTATCGTCAGCATTAGCAAATGATATAGATGTGGTCATAATTGACACAGCGGGTCGTTTACACAACAAAAAAGGGTTGATGGATGAATTGACAAAAATACGCAATGTGATGCAAAAACTTGTACCAGACGCACCTCACGAAGTATTACTTGTACTTGACGGCTCAACAGGGCAAAATGCATTTGAACAAGCTCGCCAATTTGTTGCAGCCACTAATGTCAACGAACTTGCAATTACTAAATTGGACGGAACAGCAAAAGGTGGAGTTGTGATAGGTATCAGTGACCAATTTAAAATACCCGTAAAATATATCGGACTTGGAGAGGGAATAGAAGATCTTCAAGTATTTCACAAAAAAGAATTTGTGGAATCTTTATTTGGCAAATAATATAAATGGCACGAAAAAGAGTAAATATAATTACACTTGGTTGTTCAAAAAATCTTGTAGATACCGAACGTGTATTAAAGTTTTTTGTAGATGCTGGATTTGATGCACATCATGAAGCAAAGCATGTAGATGGTGAAATTGTTGTAATAAACACATGTGGTTTCATTGGTGACGCAAAGGAGGAATCAATTGAAACGATACTAGAATATGTTCAAGCTAAAAATAAAGGACAAGTATCGGCAATTTATGTTATGGGGTGTTTGTCAGAGAGGTATGGGGAAGAGTTAAAAAAAGAGATTCCCGAGGTTGACAAATGGTATGGTAAATTTAATTGGCATAAATTAATATCCGATGTTACATCTAAAAATCCCGGGACAACCAAATATGATCGTATTATAACAACACCATCACATCATGCATATTTGAAAATTTCAGAGGGGTGTAATCGCTTTTGTTCTTTTTGTGCAATCCCTCTTATTACAGGTCGTTATACTTCACGCCCTATAGAGGAGATTGTTGCAGAAGTAAAGATGCTTGTTAACCGAGGTGTTAAAGAGTTTAATATTATTGCTCAAGATCTATCAAGTTATGGGGTAGATATATATGGAGTAATGAAACTTCCTGAACTTGTAGATTCCATTGCAGATATAGAAGGTGTCGAATGGATTAGATTACATTATGCCTATCCGGCTCAATTTCCAATAGAATTACTTGATGTCATGGCGCGAAAAGACAATGTATGTAAATATCTTGATATTGCATTACAACACATTAGCGATAATGTGTTGAAAAATATGCGTCGCAATATTAGTGGTAATGAAACTCGTGAACTCATAAAAAAAATGCGTAGTCGAGTTCCAGAACTACATTTGCGCACAACTTTAATGGTCGGGTTTCCAGGTGAAGGAGATGCAGAATTTGATGAATTGATTGAATTTGTAAAAGAATTCCGATTTGATCGCATGGGGGCATTTGCATATTGTGAGGAAGATGATACTTACGGAGCAAAAAATTTCAAAGATGAAATTTCCGCGGATGTTAAACAATCTCGTCTTTCTAAGCTTATGGCTATTCAAGAGGAAATTGCTCTTGAATCAAATGAGCGCAAAATAGGCAAAACATTGCGAGTAATTATTGATCGAGAGGAAAATGGATATTACGTAGGAAGAACTCAATGGGACTCTCCCGAAGTGGATCCAGAGGTTTTAATCGAAAAAACGACCAATTTAGAAATAGGTAAATTTTATAACGTAATCGTGAAAAGCGCAATGCCATTTGAACTGATTGCATCCCCATGTTGCTAAATTAAGAATTACATGTTTACAAAAGAAGTAAAAAGAGCAATCGATTATTGTATTTCATTAAATATTCCTTTTGTGGTGTATCCTTTTCCTGCAAATGAAAATATTGTGTTTTTTGCCAACCCTTCTTCACCCGAAGAGAATAGAGCATTTTTTGATGGGAGGGAT
>CAZCEB010000308.1:0-1390 GCA_964497305.1 uncultured Muribaculaceae bacterium
CACGTCGGATTCTGGTTCCGCCTGTGAGGGTTCGAATCCTTCCAAGGCAACAAATGTAAGGCTGATAAATCAGCCTTTTTTATTATACGATAGGATAATATGAAAAAAGACGGCTTAAAGGTAAGCGTCATAATGGTTACCTACAACCAAGAGAAATATATCGATGAAGCAATACGAAGTATTGTATTACAAAAATTCAACTATCCCTATGAAATAATCATCGGGGATGATTGTTCAACAGACAAGACTCTTGAGCATTGCCTTAAATGGCAGAAAAAATTTCCTGACATAATAAAAGTTATTCAACGAGAAAAAAACATTGGTATTCAAAGAAATTATATAGACTCATATAACCATTGCCGAGGAGAATATATTGCAATTTGTGAAGGTGATGATTTTTGGTGTTCCAAGCACAAATTACAACGACAAGTAGACTATATGGATACGCACCAAGATTGCAATATTTGCTTTCATCGAGTTATTAATTTATATATGTCTAACAACAGCAAAAGCCTAAGCAATGGGAATAACACCAAAATCGATTCAAATATTACTGACTTAGCTCAAAGTAACTATATTACAAATTTATCAGTAATGTATCGCAAGAACGTAATCGAAAGCCTTCCTGATTGGCTAACAGATATACAATCACCCGATTATGTTATTCACATGTTACATGCGTCAACAGGGAACATACATTATATAAATAGCCCTATGGCTGTCTATCGACAACACGCCAAAGGTATTTGGGGAAGCAATATCAAAGAAAAGCAATTATTAATATCTATCAATTCACGGAAAAAACTTATTGAACACTTCTCTTCAAAACCTTCTATAGTTGATAATCTAACAAAATCATATACAACAATTGCACTAACACTTCTTTTATATTATAATGAAATAGGAGAGTGCGACAAAGCAAATGCTACTAAATCTGAAATATTGCGATATAATCCAAATTGGGACGAAAACATTTTACTACAACACTTAAGACAACACGAACTTGACAAGAAATCATCTAAGTCAATTTTGGGCTTGCTAAAACTATGCAGAGTTTTCATCTCAAAATTTATTCCTATTCCAAGAATAAACAATTAATAATTAAAATAAATGCGTAAATTTGCAGTCGATTTTGTAATAAGGTATCTTTATTGCAGATATTGACTTTAAATATTATATTACATAATGATAAACATTACTTTTCCAGACAACAGCGTAAAGCAATTTGAAAATGGAGTAACGCCATTACAAATAGCCGAAAGTATAAGTTCTCGTTTAGCACAAGATATTCTTGCTGCATCTGTTAACGACAAAGAATGGGATATTACTCGTCCCATTAACGAAGACGCGACAATAAAATTATTCAAATGGGATGATGCAGAAGGCAAAC
>CAZCEB010000308.1:1400-1950 GCA_964497305.1 uncultured Muribaculaceae bacterium
GCATAGCTCTGCTCACTTGTTGGCCGAAGCATTACAAGAGCTATTCCCCGGAATAAAATTTGGCATTGGTCCTGCTATTGAAAATGGGTTTTATTATGATATCGATCCCAACGGCAACACAATAACAGCTGCTGATTTTGCCAAGATAGAAGCTAAAATGATTGAACTCGCACAACGCAAAGAAGAAATTAAACGTGCCGACATCTCAAAAGAGGATGCCCTAAAACTTTTTGGAGACAGGGGAGAGGCTTATAAATGTGAGCTTATTAGTGAACTCGAAGATGGGCATATTACAACATACACACAAGGAGCTTTTACCGATTTGTGCCGTGGTCCACACATTCCAAACACCGCTCCTATTAAAGCAGTTAAAATTACATCTTTGGCAGGAGCATATTGGCGCGGAGATGAAAAGCGAAATCAATTAGTACGCGTATATGGCATTTCATTCCCCAAGAAAAAAATGTTAGATGAATATCTTGTACTTCTTGAGGAAGCAAAAAAACGCGACCATCGCAAACTAGGAAAAGAGATGGAATTATTTGCATTC
>CAZCEB010000309.1:0-1947 GCA_964497305.1 uncultured Muribaculaceae bacterium
TCCTCTTTCGCATTGCCAAGCTTTACGCTTACCCACACTAAATAACTACTGAGCCACAATAAGCCCGAATAAGGGGAAAATATAGATGCAAAAAAGAGAAAAGCTATTGCTTTTCTCTTTGTCTGAGTGGCGGAGGCTGGACTCGAACCAACGACCTCCAGGTTATGAGCCTGGCGAGCTACCACTGCTCCACTCCGCGATGTTTTCTTAGTGCAAAGGTACAATCTTTATTTTTAACAGCAAAATATATCAACGGAATTTGCTATTAAATTGTGTTAAAATTATGTTTTGCAACATAATTTGTTAGTTCACAAATCCTGTCTCGAGTTCTTCTTTAAGAAAACTATATACATATATTGCTCCTTGATAGTACAATCCCGCATTTGAATTTTCAAGTTTTGTATATGTGTCAGAGGAATAAAAAACGTCTATAGCTTTATTCATGTCCCATCCATAGTCTCGCATGAGCATTTCTATAAGCTCTTTAGCAAGGCACTCTACCAAAAAACGAATGTCATTACTCATGTCTCTTTCAAAAAATTAATTGATTTTTGTGTCCCGAAAAAATATTGGATAGTAGGTTTTATATAAGATAGTTCTTTCACTAATGTTTCGATTGATATATATCCTAATGAAAATCGTCTAATTTGTACGCCTACAGTATCATCAGCTATTTTAGTGCTTGTTCATAATCATCGCTTAAGTAAAAGCCTTTTTCAAAGTCTTTTCCACATCTACCCATTGATAAATCAATGGTGTTAATCGCAATATTGGAGCCATGGTATAATTTCATAATTTCCCTCCGTTACGTTTGCAGATTATAGTTGCATCATTAATGGCATCTTCAATAGAAAATGTGTGCTCGATATCGTAGAACTGTTGTAAAAAGTCAAGACCTAAGAATCGTTTGAGGTATCTATAAGCTTGGCTTCCATTTAGCTTGTGCCTTTCAGCAAAAAAGCTGATACAACAAATTAAAAATTCCAATTGATTAGATAATTCTTTATCGTTCATGCTGTGGATGTTTTTGCAAAGATATGAATATTTGTCAAATAATAAACAAAAAATAGATACGATGAGATGCTCATTTTGTGTTAATTGAGAATAATGTAAAAAAATGGCTGTTTCACAACAACCAATCTTTTGTTAATATTAAAGTTTTATTTTTTGATTTCTGGTTTCCATTCTTACTATAACACCTATGTGGGAATACATTCCATTTGCATCGTTGTAAACAACAACCTCGCTGATGAATCCTTCGCCCCGACGAAATGCAATATCGCCTTGCTGAAGAATATTTGTGGGGATAATTGGTGCAGAACTCTCTTGCGCACAAGAAATTAATGTGAGTAGAGGTAAGATACTCAGGATTAAAAATACTATGACATTAATCGTATGCATAATTGATTAAGTTTTTCAAAGGCATGTTTCAGGTAAATCATGATTTATAAACATGATATTGCAAATATATAGATATAAATAACATATATAAAAAAGTATTAATTTTTTTGTTTATTATCTCAAATGTCGCTTAACCTATGGTTACATCATATATTTTCGGCAAAAAGGTATTCGGTGTAAACAATTTGCAATAAATAAAGAGATTACAAATATTAAGATAGAAATAAAGGGGATTGATATTATTGTATTAAATTTGTTTGACGATAGTCCAAATAAGACCAATGTCCATTGCACTAAAATATGAACTAAATATATGCCAAAACACATATTAGATATTTTAGTAATCATGTTTATTGCTTTATCTGAGAATTTGATTTTTGGTGTGAGATTTTTGACAAACAAGAATACTGCAATCGCTTCAAACAATACAAATGGAGTTAGGTATCCATAAAGAGTTTTATCAAGAGTCCCATATATATAGTAGGAGATTATGGTGCCAAATACAATCAAAGCAAAACTAACAGCTCCAATTAGGTATATCAGTTT
>CAZCEB010000310.1:0-1942 GCA_964497305.1 uncultured Muribaculaceae bacterium
AATGCAATATTATCAGCGCTGAAATAAACACGTGCTTTTTCAATATATGCCTTACGTGTCAACATTTGAGGAAGAGTATAACCAATTGTTATATTTTTCAAACGAAGATATGACATATCAACCAAATAACGAGTTTGTGGATAGAAATTATAACGACCGTTAGAGATATTATCCACCATACCAGAGCCTTCACCTCCGGCATACATAACAGGATATTTATTACTTTGATCTATTTCATATCCAATCACCTGATTATCTCCATCGAATATTAACTTGTTGTATGATTCCATATGAGAATATACACCGTCGGCACCACGCATCATAGGCATCACAAATGCAGATTGAGTCCACATATCACGCTTACCTACACCTTGGAAATAAAGATCGATATCAAATCCTTTCCATCCACCTCCGATATGGAATCCATATTGATAACGTGGTTGAGTGTTACCGATAACCTTTAAGTCTCCATGATTATTAGCTGTTCCGGCTGGTATAACATTGCCATTTTCATCTTTCATATTTGGATCTCCACCATTGATAACACCATCTCCATTGCGATCAACAAATTTTATATCGCCGGGACCATACACAAAGTTTCCACTTTGTAATCCTGTTTGATCGGCTACACCTGTAGCATAAATCCATGATCCATCATCATTTTTGCCGACAAAATCAGACTCTTCAAAATAGCGATCTGTTTCAAATCCCCAAATATCGCCATATGTTGATCCTGCATAATAATTATCAATTGCCTTATTTGGATTATCCCATTCCGTAATTTTTGTTTTATAATCAGAGATGTTTGCACTTACATACACATCAACCTCACCAAAACGATGATTCCAATTTACAGAGAATTCCCAACCACGTGTACGAAGTGAGCCTGCATTAATCCATGGTGCAGAATCACCCACTGTTCCCGGCAATTCACTTGCAGGAGCAATCATATCTTTAGTATCGCGTTGAAACCAATCAAATCCTACAGTAAGAGAATTGTTCAAGAATCCAAGGTCAAGACCGATATCAAGAGTTCGCATACGCTCCCAAGAAAGATCACTTGACACCAATGATGGCATTTCATACATCGGCATCATTACAGAGCCATTCACCCAACGAGACGTAATATCATCTCCAATTGTAGATATAAACATATTATCTCCAATATTATCATTACCTATTTCACCAAATGAGAAACGCAACTTACCATTATTTACGATATCCTTAATCGGCTCAAAATATGCTTCTTCAGAGAAACGATAACCGGCTGACATTGAAGGGAAGAACCCCCATTGCTTGTTTAATGGGAACTTTGAAGATGCATCATAACGAGCATTTGCTTCAAACAAATAAATTCCTTTATAGTCATAGTTCACACGACCAAAGAATCCGGCTGTCGCCCAATGCCCTGCAGAAGAACTAACTGTTTGTGTTCCTGTAGCAAGATTCAGTTCAGGGAGGTTATTGTCAAGTAGATTCATTCTACGAGCATAAAAATAACGATTATCTTCTTGGTCGGCAGTAAAACCAGCCATAACCTTCATGTTGTGATCTTTAACAAATGGATGTTCGTATGTTGCATAAATATTGGTAGTCCAACGATCTATTTTTGTATTTGTTTGAGTTTGATAAGTATTAGACTGATTCAATAGTGTTGTTTGCGATGGAGACGTACTCCAAGTATTCCACATCGTAATAGGCATTCTATCATATTCATTATTGCGATTACTGATATCATAAGTAAAATCAGCCTGCAATGTCAATCCTTTGATGATTTGAGCTGTCATGTAACCATTCAAACGAGTAAATGTTGTAACATCATGGTCATTTCCTGCTTGCTTACGATAAAGAATTGCATTTGTACAATCTAATTTCTCACCATCTTCGTTTACCACATATCCATAAGGTCCAAAGAATGATCCCCAACGCCATAAGTAAGTAT
>CAZCEB010000311.1:0-1936 GCA_964497305.1 uncultured Muribaculaceae bacterium
CCCATTTGTATTTGTACCGAGCCTTGTGTCTTTAATTGTACTCCTCCGGGACCGAATATTTTTTCTAATGGACCGAGAGCAAAATTCATATCAAGAATATTGAATGGCTCTTTTTCTTTCTTTTCAAATAGTTCGGTGTTGCGCTGTCTGTAATATTCTTGCATTGATTGGCGCATTTGCCAATCGTTGTATTCGCTTGCCGATAGCATGAAAGGAGTTGCAATATCAACCTCTCCCATTTTGGTGCGGATTACATAGCATCCTGTTTCAATATCATATTCTGCTGTTGTTGTAATATTAGAGGGCGTTTTTAAATCTAATGGACCTCTTTCTAACATTAAATCGTTATAATTATCGGGAGTAGTGGGTTGAATATCATAATGCATTTCAAGCGAATCCCCTTTACTTTTTGATGGCGGGGGCGTTGTGTTTGAAGGCGCAGGAGGATTTAGCTCAGATTTATAGTATTGAGCTTGGGCAAAAAAAGTAGATATCAAAAGTAGTATAAGGCTACTTCCGATAACTACATATATTTTGTTTTTAAATTTACTATATACTTTTTTCATTAAAGGCCTGTTACAGCCGACAATTTTTTATTTGCATGTGTTTACTCTGTCGCTACTTACATCATTGTAAGAGCTTTTTTTATGGCTGTCTCAACTTTCAATGTAGGATCACTATCAAATAGTTTTTTCAATACCTTTTGAGATTGTGGTCTTGCAAAGCCAAGCATAACCATTGCTGCCAATGCTTCTTCAAAGACATCACTTGCAATAGTCGGTTGTATTATAAACGCATCACCTATAGGTTTTATTTTATCCTTGAGGTCAACAATTATGCGTTGAGCGGTTTTTACTCCAATTCCTTTTACATTTTTCAATTTTGCGTGATCGCCACTTGCTATAATAATCTCAAGTTCCGGAGCTGCGATGGATGATAAAATCATGCGTGCTGTATTGGCTCCTACTCCTGAGACTCCTATTAGGAGGCGAAACAATGTGCGTTCTTGTTCGTCAATAAAACCATACAATAAATGGGCATCTTCACGAATTGCTTCGTGAACTAAAAGTTTTGCGTTTTTTGACCCTTCAAGACGAGTGAATGCAGGTAATGATATATTGAGTAAGTAGCCTATTCCTCCGCAATCAATTACTGCATAGGTAGGGGTTAATTCAGCAATTTCGCCTTTAATATATTCAATCATAAATTTCTATTATTGTAATACAAAGGTAGTAATTAATACGCTAAATACAATATATATTGCCCATTGGCATTTATATTGATTTCACTATCTAAGGCTTCGTTTAAGGTACCTTGCCACAATGCATTAAAAGGTCTTATTTGATATTTTAAACCGACAGCCGACATAGTGGTACAGTTAAGGTTAAATATGGAAATTTGTTGTTTTTGTTTAACTCTTATTTTAATACATCCATCTAATGGAACAAAAACTCCGTAATCAGTAAAAATTTTTACGTTTATGCCTTGTTGCATATAATCAATTAATAAACTAATATTTCCGATAGAGTGATCCTCTCTTTTTCCGGTTGCTCCAATTATAGAAATATCTGTTATTCCTTTATTGTAAAGATGTTTTATGGCTTTTGTTTGATCGTTGGTCTCTTGATCTTTGTCAATAATTATTTTAGACTTAAAATTTTGTTTGATTTCTTCTGAAACAGAGTCTCCGTCTCCAATAATCAGATCAAAATTTCGCCCGGTTTTTATATATGAATTAGCGGCTCCGTCGCATAATATTATATTTGTTGCATTTTGGAGTATAGTTAAAGGTAGGGATGTAGTGGGGAATTCTCCATTACCGATAATTACTACTTGAGAATATTTATAGGGATCAATTACTGTCATGGTGCATTAATTTTTTCCAATTATAATAGCCAAATATCGACTAAGCCAATATGGATTAACAATACATTCC
>CAZCEB010000312.1:0-1932 GCA_964497305.1 uncultured Muribaculaceae bacterium
TTGCTCGTTCGTCTCCACGTCAAGCCGACTTTATGATGGTTGCAGGTACAATTGTTCATCGCATGGCTCCTGTTATGCGTCGTTTATATGATCAATTGGCAGAGCCGAAATATGTAATCGCATGTGGCGGTTGTGCTATTTCCGGTGGTCCGTTCCGCAAATCATATCACGTTGTTAAAGGAATAGATGAAATAGTTCCGGTAGATGTATATTTGCCTGGATGTCCTCCTCGTCCTGAAGCAATGATTTATTCTATTATGCAATTGTCTCGTAAGATGAAAGTTGAGAAATTCTTTGGCGGTGTAAATCGCAAAGAAAAAATTGCTGATTTCTTAGCTGCTCATCCTGAAGAGAGTCTTTGAACTATTTAAGAGACAATTTACACATTAATTAATATAGATAAAGACAATATAGATATGGCAAATATTCAGGAAAAAATCGCCAAACAATTTCCCGAAGCTACATTTGAAGACGGTGAAATACTATTGGTTAATATTCCCGATGCTAAGTGGCATGATCTTGCTAAATATTTGAAAGAAGATGCCGATTTGCATTTTGATCATCTTGTAACGATAGTAGGAATGGACTGGGTTGATAAATATGGTTGTGTTTATCAATTGAGTTCAACAAAATATAATACACAAGTATCGGTTAAGGTTGTTGCAGAAGATCGCGAAAATCCTATGATTCATAGCGTTTTTGATATATGGAAAATTGCTACAACTTTTGAACGTGAGGTGTATGATTTCTTCGGTATTATTTTTATTAATAATCCCGATATGCGTCGTTTGTTTTTGAGTATAGATTGGAAGGGTTATCCATTGCGTAAGGATTATGATATGAGTCCTGAAAATAATCCTGTACCAACAGAAAATGAACGCCAAGAAGATGTAACATATTCTTATGTAGAAGATGAAAATGGTAAAATTGAAAAGAAAACAATTACTATTTTCCAACCTGAAGATTATGTGGTAAATATAGGTCCTCAACACCCTGCAACTCATGGTGTGTTGCGTTTCCGTACGGCTGTTGATGGTGAAACAATTAAAAAAATTGATTTTTATTCAGGATATATTCATCGTGGTATTGAAAAGTTGTGTGAAGGATTGACTTATCCTCAAACACTTCATTTCATGGATCGTATGGATTATTTCTCAGGACATCAATATCACCATGCGTTATGTATAGCTTATGAGAAAGCTCTTGGAATTGAAATTTCACGTAGAGCACAAGTTATACGTGTGTTGATGGATGAATTGGCTCGCATTGCGTCTCATTGTTTGTTCCTTGGTACATATTGTATGGACTTGGGTGCAACCACAATGTTGTTCTATACGTTGCGTGTGCGTGAACAAATCCTTGATATAATGGAACGTACATGTGGCGCTCGCATGACATTTAACTATGGATGTATAGGTGGCGTAATGCAAGATCTACATGAAGATTTTGTGAAAGATGTAAAAGACCTTCTTACTGTATTACCTAAAAATATTAAAGAATATAACGAATTGTTCATTGGTAATGTTATAGCGAAAGGTCGTCTTGAAAATATAGGTAATCTTACTCGCGAAGATGCGATTTCCTATGGTATTACCGGACCTTCAGGTCGTGCTTCAGGTTGGGCTTGTGATGTGCGTAAAACGCATCCATATAGTATTTATGGAGAACTCGAGTTTAATGAAGTGGTATATACCGAAGGGGATTCAATGGCTCGTACAAAATTGCGTATCGCAGAAATGGAGCAATCGGCTAAAATCATTGAACAATTAATAGATAATATTCCGGATGGAGAATATTGTGTAAAAGTTCCTAAGGTAATAAAATTACCTGTTGGGCGTTGGTTCCAAATGGTTGAGGGTTGCCGTGGAGCATTTGGTGTATATATTGAAAGTGATGGAGGAACATCACCTGTGCGCTTGAAACTTGCTCCTC
>CAZCEB010000313.1:0-1919 GCA_964497305.1 uncultured Muribaculaceae bacterium
AAAGTGCGATTATCAATTTTATAGACAACCCTCAACTTGTTTCCGTCAGCATCATATAAATACTCGGTAATGTGCCCATCATTGAAATAAATAGATTGTGGCAAGTTCAGTTCATTATAAACAATTTCTGAAATGCCTTTATTTTTATCACTTGTAGTGTTCCCGTTAGCATCATAGGTGTATTCTTCGGAGTCATTGACATTGTCTATAAAGAATGAGTCAACACCCCGATTTGTCGATTCAGGAATCGAGTCGCTTACTGTAATCAGTTGGTTGCCGTTATATCCCATTGTTAATTTATCGACAATTCCATAGGCAGTTATGGTGAGATTACTTTCTCCCATTATAATCCCATTTTTGACAAGCCCTTTTCTCTCTAAATGTGTTATATTCCCATGCAAGTCATATTGGTATTGAGTAGAGAAATTTCCTCCGGGCTCTGTTATACTATTGCCTGATGGTAATGAGCCAATATTGACATTACTTGGTACATTAGGCGTATAATCGGCCTTTGTCAATCGGTTTAAATCATCGTATGAATAATTATATTCTCCACCATATTTGGACCAATAAATCAAAGGAGAGTCGGAATAATTAAAACTCATCGATTTAATGTTTCCTGATAGGTAGCCATTGTCTCCATTGGCATCAGTTTCATAATACAACTGTTGTTTGTATAAATGGTTTTCAATTAAAGTGGGTTGTCCATGAATATTATAGGCATAAATATTTTCGGTGATGTTTGAGCCTGTTATTTGTGTCGTTAATCGGCCTAAATCATCATAAAAATTTTCATATATAGTGCGATATTCACTCCCATTGTGAGCAACCATTGCCATTGTTATACGACGTTGATTATCATAGTAATATTTATAGATATCAGTTAAAGTGGTGTCAGTTGTTGTGTGGCTGTGTCGCATCTGCGTTACATCACCGATAAACGATCGTGCGTAATGTTTTATATCATATCCACCCAAATGATTGTTCCCTCTTTCTTGAATGATATTTCCACGCATATCGTAATACATTGATTGAACGAGCATCATGGAGTCACCCAATACTTGTGTTGCACATCCGGTTAATTGTCTGAGTGCTGATTTGTCTACAGTCGAACTGTAGGAGTATTTTTCTCCATATCCGGTCATTGTACCATAGGTCAACTGTGTTTTCAGATTTGGATATACATCAAGGAATTCATAATTGTCATAATAGTTTATTGATAGGATATCATCTTTAGATATATAATCATTTTCATAACTATATCCGTAAAAATTCCCTGTTGTTGAAAATTCGGCTTTTGTGTTATCAGAGGTTGTTTCTGCTCTTAACGCCGATGCGGTTACATTTCTATGCATCGTTGCAGTAAAAGCTAATCGAAACATCGTATCATAGACATACGCAGTCCACTCCCCATTGTTTCGCTGATTGCCGTTTTGAGAGAAACGTAATAAGTCGCAAGCATCATACACATAATAGATAGATTCCATTCCTGGAGATTTCTCCTCTATAAGCCTGTTTCGATGGTCATATTTGTAGATATATCCATACTTGGTTATTGCTTGGTGGCTGTCAGAAATTTCTCCAATCGACTCGTTTTGCAACATTTGAGATGACAATGGTGGCAATATATAACGCAAGTTGCCAATATGATCATATACATAGTAGGTGTCGACGCATTTATTATCAAGAAACATCCTTGAAAGAGCAATGCTGTCATTGAAATTAAACATTTGCATTGCACGGTGATTATCTTCGTCAAAAGTTTCTATTATGCGTAATGTCGATGATGGTGTGATGCCTTTTTTTTGTAGATGTCCGGAATTGTTTATTACAAACCATTGGGCGGAATATTCTCCCGTTGAGGCATTCAAATGGTAGGACGATCGTTTGCCCGGGGCATTTTGCCATACATGCCCCGA
>CAZCEB010000314.1:0-1919 GCA_964497305.1 uncultured Muribaculaceae bacterium
TGTCGGTTCCTCCTGAAATAATCTTATAGCCCTTGTCAACAAGAGCTTGAGCCATGACAGCAGCATTCTTCTTAACTTGAGTTTGATACTCTTTATATGAAGGTTGAAGAGCTTCACCAAATGCGACTGCTTTAGCTGCAATAACATGTTCGAGTGGACCACCTTGTACGCCCGGGAATACCGCAGAGTCAAGAAGAGATGACATCATGCGAGTAACACCTTTTGGTGTTTTCTTTCCCCATGGATTTTCAAAGTCTTCACCAAGCAAAATAATACCACCACGTGGACCACGAAGTGTTTTGTGTGTTGTAGATGTTACAATGTGTGCATATTTTACAGGATTATCAAGCAAACCGGCAGCAATTAGACCTGCAGGGTGTGCCATATCCACCATGAAAATTGCCCCTATTTCATCGGCAAGACGACGCATGCGTACATAATCCCATTCACGAGAATAAGCACTTGCACCACCGATAATCAATTTAGGACGTTCACGACGAGCAACCTCTTCCATTTGTTCATAGTCAACAAGACCGGTATCTTCTTTCACATTATACTCCAATGCCTGAAACATGAGTCCCGAAAAGTTTACAGGGCTACCATGTGAAAGATGCCCGCCATGAGCAAGGTTCAAACCGAGGAATTTATCTCCCGGCTGCATGCATGCCATGAATACAGCCATATTAGCTTGCGCGCCTGAATGAGGCTGAACATTAGCATAAGAAGCTCCAAATATCTCTTTCAATCGATCGATAGCAAGTTGCTCTGCCTCATCCACAACTTGACATCCGCCATAATAACGATGTCCGGGATAACCTTCGGCATATTTGTTTGTCAAGCATGAGCCCATAGCTTGCATTACTTGATCACTAACAAAGTTTTCTGAAGCGATTAGCTCAATGCCATGACGTTGACGTTGATGCTCACGCTCGATAATGTCAAAAATTTTGTTGTCTCTTTCCATAAAATATATTATTTAAATTATTTTTTCTTTTTCTTCTGAACTGTCCATCCAAATTTACCTATCTTCTCTCCTTGCATATAATAGGCTCCATGACTATAATTTATCAATCCGGCACGACCAAGTTCAAACGCACCCGTTTGATCATCAAGATATTTCTCATCAGCAAGCACATTTACCACCTCTGCAAGAAACATGTGATGACTGCCAAGGGGAATTATTTCTTTTACCTTACATTCAATACTCAAAGGTGCTTCCTCTATATAAGGAGAATTCACAGCAACACCTTCTACCGGTGTCAACTTGGTTTCTTTCCACTTATCAAAATCTCTACCCGATTTCACGCCACACCAATCTACAGCGCGAGCCATATCCTCGGTGGTGAGATTTATGGTAAATTCCATCTCCTGCTTTATTATTTCATAGCTATGACGTTCAGGACGCACAGAGATGTAACACATAGCCGGATTAGTACACACCGTCCCTGTCCATGCAACAGTAATGAGATTGCGATTTTGTGGTGTACTACCACAACTCACCAATACCGCAGGCAACGGATATATCATCGTACCGGGCTTCCAGCTCTGCTTCATAAAACCTATGTCCTCAGATTATCTGAGCATCTTTGCTCGTTACAGTGTGTCCACAATAATGGCAACGTATCGTAACATCATCACGATCAACAACCTCAAAACGAGTTTTCATAGGCTCATTATTTGTAATACACTTGGGGTTACCACATTTAACTATACCCACAATCGTATCAGGCAACGCCACTTGACGCTTCTCCACCACCTCAAAATCTCTGATTATATTAACCTTTGCAGTTGGAGCAATCAAAGCAATGCGATTTAGCGTTGCTTCAGGGAAAAACACATCAGCAACCTTTATGATACCCTTTGTCCCGAACTTACTGCTTTCGAGATTATTTCCAATGGTGATATGAGTTTCTATATTC
>CAZCEB010000315.1:0-1895 GCA_964497305.1 uncultured Muribaculaceae bacterium
ATCAAGAGCGTTAAAATCAATTGAATTTCCGGTGCTTTTGTTGTAGTCTGAAACAAAGCTCTTAAGCATTATAGTCGCTGATTCTTTAGCTTCAAACTCTGATTTGCTCGTACATTCAGCATAGAAATAATTTTTGCTATTTCGCTTGATTTCGATAATTTTTGATTTCAGCTCTGCGTCTTGAGCATTTACTGAAACGCATAAAAAGACTGATACTAATAATAAGATAAGTTTTTTCATATTTAGTTTAATTTTTATATTCCTCATATAGGGTTTTGATACGTGAAATAGGTATATAGCTGACTATTCGAGCTTTAAATACTTTCGGAGATTCATTTTCTTCTAAAATATCACTATCAGCAGTTATTATGATTGTATGGCAATATCCTTCTGCCCGATTGAGCATAATTAGTAGCCCAACAATTTTTTTATCGGTATATTCTTTTAATCCGAAGAATGGTTTACATCCCTGTTTAATGAAATAGTTGACAAAATTATTTACCGGAATCGTCAGATTTGTCTGTTTAAATCCATATTGTTTTAATGTTACATTAATATTGTAATCGCAAATTATTTCGTTTGTAGTAAATAAATTACTGATGCTTTCAATAGGGTAATTGGGCGAAAAAATGGGACTATAGTCACCATTTACGCTATCTTGTTTGTAATATTTGTTCGAATTAAGATTGTCGAAATAGTAGCTTTCGCCCGGAAGTATATAATAATTTATATAGAAATTGGGGAATAGTTGCTCTTTTACGACAGGTGTAGGTTTACAATCAGGTTTAGGTGCAGATTGTAAATCTTCAGCGAGACGACGCTCATTTTCTGACATTTCTGTCCCATGCAATAAATCATAGCTTGCAGGGAATTCAATGGAAAAATAGGGAATATTTTCCTTTTCCCATGTTACATTATATTTTTTACCTTCAATGAGGTTGATACTAAGGTTCAGTGTTGAATCATTGTATAATTGAGGCATAGAGGAGATTTCTCCACCTGAGAAACTGATTCCATCCTCAGCCAACTGATTGTTGACAGGTTTCACTCGTTTGAGTGGTAAATCAAGTGCCAATACATATCGTTCAAGAAAATCAAATACAGGAGATTGCATTGAAGAGCGTTGCTCTTGTGTAAAAATACAATAACCGATGTGATTAACTCTGCCGTTTTTTGTGTGGACAACTACACATTTGTCTTGATGTTTTAAGAACAAAGTATCGTTTTGAGATAAACTATCAAGTTGAGGCAATAAATGCATTACTTGACACATCTCTTGCAATTGGTCTGTTGCATAAGTGTTAATATGAGCTCTCACTATGGATGTAGGTATCCATAGTGAGAGACATAATAACATTGTTATTTTAAATTTTTGTGACATTTGTTTTAAATACCGATTTCAAATGTTTTTCGTGTTCCATCAGTGCGGATAAGAAAACCACCAACGAGTTGACCATTTTTTATCTTAGTCTGTTTGATAACATCTCCCGGATAAACATCAAGTATTTCCCCTCGAGTGTTTCCAAGGTCGATAGAGTGTTCTTTAGTAACTTCTAATTCTCCACCGAAACCTTCAGCAGGACCACTATATTTACCCCATGAGAATTTTGGTACTGGAGGTGGTACGATACCTGGTTCTTTATAATCACCGTAAATAATGATGTTCCCTTCTTTTATTTTAGCATTTTCAATATAGCCTTTTGGCTTAACATCAAATGCTTTGCCATTAATGTCAATTTGAGCGTTAGAAGTTATATTTATTGTCCCTACATAGTATTTATCTGTAAAGTTATATTCTCCATTAAATTTACCCCATGAGAAAGTTGGGTAAGGAGGCGTTATTTCATCACCATCATCACCAGTAGTAGTGGTAGTAGTGGTAGTAGTGGTAGTAG
>CAZCEB010000316.1:0-1857 GCA_964497305.1 uncultured Muribaculaceae bacterium
AGCTAAGTCTCTTTTCCGTGAATTAAATCCTGATTTGTGGCGTGCTACAGGAGAAAATCCTGTAATGCTTTTGCAACAACTCAGCTTTGAACGATTGCAAGAAATTATTGCTGACAAAGAATTGATGTTGCGCATCGAAAAAGTATATGCTTCATTCAAAGAATACATGAAGAAGCCTATGCGCAAAGATGTTCCATCTATCGCATATTTCTCAATGGAATATGGTCTTTGTAATGCACTTAAAATATATTCAGGAGGTCTTGGAGTACTTGCCGGAGACTATATCAAAGAAGCATCTGACAGCTGCATTGACATGACAGCAGTGGGTTTCCTTTATCGTCATGGCTACTTTACTCAAACTCTTTCTGTTGATGGGCAACAAATCGCTAACTACGAGCCACAAAATTTCAACCAATTACCCATTGAGCAAGTTGTTGATGAAAATGGCGCTCCTGTAATTCTTGAAGTTCCTTATCCAGGTCGCATCATCTACTCACACATCTGGCGTGTAAACGTTGGACGCATGAATTTGTATTTGATGGATACTGACTTTGACATGAATAGCGAGTTTGACCGCCCCATCACTCACCAACTTTATGGTGGCGATTGGGAAAACCGCATCAAACAAGAATATCTACTTGGTATAGGTGGTATCTTGATGTTGAAAAAACTTGGTATCAAGACAGAATTATACCACTGTAACGAAGGTCATGCTGCACTTTTGAACTTGCAACGTCTTGTTGACTATGTTCAAGAAGAACATCTTGATTTTAACGTAGCAATGGAAATTGTGCGTTCATCAAGCCTTTACACTGTACACACTCCTGTACCTGCAGGACACGACTACTTTGATGAAGGTCTCTTCTATAAATATATGAATGAATTCCCTGCCAAACTTGGCATCGAATGGGCAGACCTTATGAACATGGGACGTGAAAATCCTGGTTCAAACGACCGTTTCTCAATGAGTGTGTTTGCTCTTAACACATGTCAAGAAGCTAATGGCGTGAGCTGGTTGCACGGTGAAGTTTCTAAGAAGATGTTCGCAGGAATTTGGAAAGGCTACAACTGGCAAGAATCTCACGTGGGTTATGTAACAAATGGTGTCCACATGCCTACATGGGCAGCTTCAGAATGGAAAGAATTCTATGCTGAAAAACTTGGAAAACAAGTATTTGAAGATCAAAGTAATCCTGAAGCATGGGACGGCATCTTCAAAGTTGCTGATGAAGAAATCTGGAACATGCGCATGCTCCTTAAGAACAAATTCATCAATTTCGTTAAGAAAGATTTCAAAGCTAAATGGCTCGCAAATCAAGGTGATCCTTCTGCTGTAATGAAAATCGTTGACAAAATCAATCCTAATGCTTTGATTATTGGTTTTGCTCGTCGTTTTGCAACATATAAGCGTGCTCACTTGTTGTTTACCGACCTTGATCGTCTTGCTAAGATCGTAAACAACGAGCAATTCCCTGTACAATTTGTATTCTCAGGAAAGGCTCACCCTGCCGATGGCGCAGGTCAAGGACTCATCAAGCGCATCATGGAAATCTCTCGCATGCCTCAATTCCTTGGAAAAATTATCTTCCTTGAAGACTACAACATGATTGTTGCTAAACGTCTTGTTACAGGTGTTGACATCTGGTTGAATACACCCACTCGTCCTCTTGAAGCATCTGGTACATCAGGTGAAAAAGCTGAAATGAACGGTGTACTTAACTTCTCAGTACTTGACGGATGGTGGTATGAAGGATATCGTTTCGACGAAAAAGCAGGTTGGGCATTGACTGACAAACGCACATTCACCGACCAAGCTCAACAAGATAAACTTGATGCTGCTACAATCTACTCAATGCT
>CAZCEB010000317.1:0-1844 GCA_964497305.1 uncultured Muribaculaceae bacterium
GGTAGATGTTTCGTCATCCTCTTTAAATACTTTATAATGATGATTGCCTTTTGAAGCAACTTGTGGTAGATGTGTTATTGATATAACTTGGATATTACGAGCAATTGATTGCATCATTTCTCCCATGCTATTAGCAATATCGCCTGAAACACCGGTGTCAACTTCATCAAAAATGATTGATGGTAATTGCATCTTGTCGGCAATTATAGTTTTTATTGATAGCATAAGTCGAGATATTTCTCCACCTGAAGCGGTATTTCCTACAGGCATTAACTGTTGGTTTTTGTTAAATGCGAATAGGAATTCGATTTTGTCAATACCGGTAGATGATATTTCAATAGGAGTTATTCTTATCTCGCAATGCAAGTTCTTCATGCCAAGTGGAAGAGCTCGTTCTTTTAAAAGTTTAGCAAATAAAATCGCTTCATCTTGTCGATGTTTTGAGATTTCTTTTGCTACAGATAAAACGTCCTTATAGGCTTGTTTGACCTGTTTTTCGAGTTGTTCAATAGCGAATTCGCTGTTGTTAATGGTCTCAAGTTGCTTGCGAAAATTATCTCTTAATGAAATTAATTCGTCAATAGATGACACTTTATGCTTATGTTCAAGACTATATATTTGATTTAGTCGATCTTCAATGCGTTCTAATTCTTTTGGATCAGCATTTAGATTACTATCATATTGAGTAAGAGTTTCTGCAATATCTTGGATTTCTATACGTGCAGTTTCGAGTCTTTCGGTAAGGTTATTTTCATCTTCAAGCACGTTTTCAAGTTCTTCGCAATTATCAACGGCACGGCTTAATAATGATAACGCATTCTCTTTTCCTTCAGATAGAGCTTCAAGAGCAATGAATAGAGTTTCTTTGATAGAGGTCATATTTGAGAGAATTTCTCTATCTCTTTCGAGTTCTTCTTGTTCTCCGGCAACAAGATTTATCTCTTCGAGTTGTTCAAGTTGAAAACGAATAAAATCTTCATCAGCAATACATTTATCAATTGCTCTGCGAGTTTCTTTTAGCTGCCGTAGTGTATCTATATAATTGTGATATAATGTGGAATATTCTTTTAGTCGATTATTATTCCCTGCTAAACAATCAATTATTTTTAGTTGGTAGTCAGCTGATGCCAATAATAAATTTTGATGTTGCGAATGTATGTCAACAAGTTGTACTGCTATATTTGATAATTGGGATAGAGAAACAGGAGTATCGTTTACAAATGCGCGAGATCTTCCATTAGGAGATATCTCTCGGCGTAAAATACATTGAAAATCATCCCATTCAATATCATTTTCTTCACATAAATTTTTTAATGAAGGGTAATCTTTTATTGAGAAAATAGCTTCAATAACTGATTTCTTATCATTATTGCGAATGACTTTAGTGTCAGCTCTCTCTCCAAGAATAAGAGATAAAGCTCCAAGTATTATAGATTTTCCGGCACCTGTTTCACCTGTAATAATATTGAATCCATCATGGAAATCAATATCAAGATTGTCTATTAATGCGTAGTTTGATATGTGTAATGATTCAAGCATACGATATTAATTATTTAATCTTACCGGTTTTTATTTTATTTAGACGCTCTAATTCAGTTGGGAAAATAGGGTATAGCCATTCATAGACCTTTTCTCGCTCAGTTGTGTTTGACTTGGAATATATATTCACCAATTCATCAAGTTTGGCATCTTTAAACATTGATAATGCAACTGACATAGGAGCTACATCATATATTTTTTTTATAGCTTCAATTGAATTAGTTATTGCTGAACGACCTTTATCAGGACTTAGAGCCATCTCATCAAGGCCTGTGCGATGATATGTGTAGAGTAAATCTCGTATA
>CAZCEB010000318.1:0-1828 GCA_964497305.1 uncultured Muribaculaceae bacterium
ATAAACCGCACTCAACTCATGCTCCATAAAATGCGATACCCAATCTTCTTGGCGACCGGTGCCACACACTCCATTGTGAGCAAGCGTTCCACACCACATTATGTTGGCACGGGCATCATAGTTTTCAGGCTCAGCCATTACTTTGGGAGCTTCTGCAATAATAGCCTTCAATACACCTTCTGCCACTCGGTCAGTAACCTCAACCTCAGGGGTATTTGTGAAATAGCGTTCATAGATATGAGTCATCATATCGGCAATTCCGCTGGCAGTCTGATAAGGTGGTAGAGTAAATGTCAATTCAGGATTCATAACCGCAAATTTTGGGCGCAACGCACTCTCAGTGCGCAAACTGATTTTATGCAAACCATCGATCTTAGTTATCACTGAGTTGCCCGATCCTTCACTACCGGCAGCCGGGATAGTCAACACTACTCCCACCGGCAATGCATCTTGCATCACAGCCTTTCCGGCAAAGAAATCCCAAAAATCGCCATCATAAAGCACGCCTCCGGCTATTGCCTTTGCTGTATCAATAGCACTTCCGCCTCCCACAGCAACAAGACCATCAACATTTTCTCGTCGGCACAAGTCAATACCTTCATACACTCTATCATCCGTAGGGTTGGGATTAATCCCCCCAAGCTCTACATATTCTATATTTTTTGCATTAAGCGATGACTTAACTCGCTCAAGCAAACCGCTACGCACCACCGAGCCTTGACCATAAACAATCAAGACCTTCTTGCAACCCATCCACTGAATTAATTCTCCGGTCAAAGACTCCTTCCCTCGACCAAACACATATTTCGTTGGACTATAAAAACTAAAATTATTCATACCTCAATATTTTTGTATCTAACAGCAAAAATAGTAAATTATATCTCAAAATAACAGCTATTTAGCTTAAAATTCATAACTTTGCCAAACAAGTTTAACATAGTCAATTTATTATCGTGAAGAAAATTTCAATTTTAATCCCGGCATATAACGAAGAGTCCTCAATCCCCCTTTTGTATAATCAGCTGTGTAATAACGTTTTAGGGGGGGGTGATTACGAATGGGAGATCCTCTTTATTAATGATGGCAGTAAAGACAATACCTTAGAAGTCATAAAAAGACTACGAGAAACAGACAAACGTGTTAATTATGTCAATCTATCTCGGAATTTCGGCAAAGAGAATGCGATGCTTGCCGGTTTTGACTATGTAACAGGTGATTGCACAATTATAATGGATGCCGACCTGCAACATCCGCCCACAGCAATTCCCGAAATGATAAAATATTGGGAAGATGGCTATGAGGATGTGTATGCTCGCAGAAACAATAGGGGAAAAGAATCATATCTTCGCAAAAAATTATCCCTTACTTACTATTCGTTGCTTCAACGCTCAACAAGAATTGACATTTTACAGAATGTAGGTGATTTCAGACTATTGGATCGTCGTTGCATTTTAGCATTAAGGCAACTAAGAGAAACTCAACGATATACAAAAGGACTATATTGCTGGATTGGCTACAAAAAGAAAGAGATACGATTTGACCAAGCCGATCGTACAGAAGGAAAATCATCATTTAATCTATTCGGGCTACTTAATTTAGCAATTGAAGGCATTACAAGTTTTACTACAGCGCCTTTACGCATTGCGACAGTCTTAGGTTTTATTGTTTCAATAATTGCATTCTTGTATTTATGTTTCATCATATTAAAAACCATATTCATTGGAGAAAGTGTGCAAGGATATCCCACATTAATTACAGTAATTCTATTTTTGGGCGGAGTACAATTACTTACTATTGGAATAATAGGTGAGTATGTCGGACGAATATT
>CAZCEB010000319.1:0-1804 GCA_964497305.1 uncultured Muribaculaceae bacterium
GGTCATCATCCGAGACATCATACATCGATACTATCCTGTTGCCGTCTCTGACTATTGCAAGGTCCTGAACACGACTGCCGTCATAGTCGCGAGTGATGTGCATAATGTTGCCGTTGCGGTCATACTCCATTGTTTCGCCATAGTCCCCTCCACACTGAGTATCGATGGAGCTTGTCAAACGATTGAGCGCATCATAATGATGGGTGAATTTCAAATCACACTGTATGGTTGAGCCGTTGCCCTGCTCCCACATCGTGTCATGGCTCGCACTCAGATTACCGTTGTAGCTTACAGTCGCTCCATTGTCAAACGGATTGCTCGTGTAGTATAATCGTTGGTTGTACCATGGAGAGGTGATGGCATTTACTCGTCCTTGCATGTCATAGCCGTAGCTGATGAGTCGTGAAGAGTTGTTCCCTCCCGGTCCGAGAGTTTTTGTTGTAAGTCGTCCTATGCAGTCATAGCTTTGTGCCGATTGTTCTTTCCACTCACCATTGTCTATGCGATATTCTGTTTTTGTTATGCGGTCTCCCCGGTCATGGGTATATCTCCATTCCACGCAGCGACTTGACAGTATCTCCTGCTCCATATATTGGAGATATTGTGTTTTCTTGCTTAGCAACACCCCGCGGTGATTGTAGGTATAGTATCGGGCATATCCTTCACCATTGACATAACATTCCCGTTCACACTCGGCAATGACACGTCCTCGTCGATCATATACTATCGCTTGATGGAACACAATGCCGTTATCGATAATGGCACCTCCAGTTAGCATCCCCATTGCCGAACGGCTCATTTCTGTCAACAGCCAAGGCTCGTCGGGCGAGTTTCCAACATATCCAGTCCAATGGCTGTAGTCATCATAGACATAGGAGCGGAGAGCCTCAAAACCGGCAGGACCGTTGTTATTTGTATATAGCAGTCCGTATTCACCGTCATTGAGAGTCTTCGTCTCAGTGAGCAGACTGTTGCCATAATCTGCTTGCAGGCTTGCACGAGTGGCAGTAGCCATTATGCACCGCCCCTCGATGGCACGACGATAACGATTGTCATATTTTATTACACTCCACTCCGAGCGGGAACGTTGATTTCCATTCTGAGAGAATATCAGATTGCCCATCTTGTCATATACATAGTATATGGGAGCTACTCCCGGCAGACGCTCCTCGATGAGCCGTTTCCGCAGGTCATAGTCATAGCTGTAGCACAGTTTCTCAATGATTGAACTGTTGACCTCACCATCTCCCGATATTTGTATCACCGCTTCGGGGCTTAGGATATATCGCAACAGCCCGCGAGCGTCATATACACGATAGGTATCATTGGTACTGCTATCAGCCATCAGGCGACGTTCAAGGACGACGCGGTTATTGCGGTCGGTAAACACTTTTTGTCGATTACCATCCTCGTCGATGGTCATAGTGCAACGCAAAGTGCCGGCAGAGTAGTTGCCCGAAAGAGCAAGTGAGGCATTTTCATCTATTCCGCTGACAATAAATCTTCTTACGGATGTTGACTCATCTGAGCCAATGATATTATAGTCGGTGGCGAAGGCACGAGTTCGATACTCCTTGCCCGGACGATATACATTTGCTGGACGTCCCCCCGGCATAGGCTCATATTCGGTCATGGTGTAGGGGCGTTGGTCGCTTCCATATAGGCTGTAGGCTTCACGTTTGAACGAAGCGTAGTCCATTGCCGCTCCGCCACCGTTTACTCCTATGGGAAGCCATTGGTGAGTTGCATCACCTGTGAGGTCATATTCGGTGAGAGTGATAATATCCTCACCATTGCCTCCGGC
>CAZCEB010000320.1:0-1788 GCA_964497305.1 uncultured Muribaculaceae bacterium
GTATTCAGGTCTTGGCTTACCTACTGCACGGATAAGATGACAGCCCCACACCGATTTGCTATATATTCTGCTAATCACAGCAGGGTATATGCAATCAATGCAGGTGTCATCGACATTCCTCTTCGTGCAGTTTTCAGACGGCCAAGTTTGAATACAGAAGATAAAATTTCAATAACACCTTTTCGACAGATTACTCTGTCATTTCAATAAAAAAGTTGAAAATCAGTGAGGCTGTCTCCACAGCCATTGATTTCCAACAACAAAGATAACGAAATTAGATAGAAAAGAAAGCATTAGAGCTTAAAAAAAAACGGGGGGGCGTCAATTGACGCCCCCCACATTTATCAAATATTGAATAAAATTATTCTTCGTTGTTTTCTTCAGCGTAGGCTTTGAGCAGTTTTTCTTGAACATCACTTGGCACAAGTTCGTATGACGCAAACTTCATTGTGAATGAAGAACGTCCACCTGTGATTGAACTTAATGCAGTAGAGTAGGATGACATTTCTTTCAAAGGTACTTTAGCCGAAAGTTTTTCAAAACCATTTTCACTTGCCATACCCATGATGATAGCACGACGACCTTGGAGATCACTCATCACATCACCCATAACATCGGCAGGCACCATGACATCAACATCATATACCGGCTCAAGGATTTTAGGATTGGCATTGCGGAATGCTTCGCTGAATGCGTTGCGACCTGCAAGGCGGAATGAGATTTCATTTGAGTCAACCGGGTGCATCTTACCATCATAAATACATACACGCACATCGCGAGCGTATGAGCCTGTCAACGGACCTTGCTCCATGCGATCCATGAGACCTTTCACGATAGCAGGAATAAAACGAGCATCAATGGCACCACCGACGATACAGTTGTGAACAACAAGTTTGCCACCCCAATCCAATGGAATTTCTTGTGTATCACGAACATTCATCTTGAATTCTTGTCCGCCAAATTTATATGTATCGGGAACGGGCTCTCCTTCAACGTATGGCTCGATGATCAAATGAACTTCACCAAATTGACCGGCACCACCTGATTGTTTCTTGTGGCGATAGTCGGCACGTGCTGCCTTAGTGATTGTTTCACGATAAGGAATCTTTGGCTCTTCATACACGATAGCCAATTTGTCATTGTTTTCAACACGCCATTTGAGAGTGCGCAAGTGGAATTCACCTTGACCTGAAAGAATTGTTTGTTTCAACTCCTTAGATTGCTCAACCACCCATGTTGGGTCTTCTTCATGCATGCGAGTGAGGATTGCACTTAGCTTTTCTGCATCACTTTCTGTTACAGGGCGTACTGCACGTTGATATTTAGGAGCCGGGTACTTGATATAATCATCATAAGAATAAGTGCAACCTTTCTCATTAAGAGTATTACCTGTGCGCACATC
Organism: uncultured Muribaculaceae bacterium; assembly: GCA_964497305.1. Lineage (GTDB taxonomy): Bacteria > Bacteroidota > Bacteroidia > Bacteroidales > Muribaculaceae > RGIG4079. The sequence continues at coordinate 1,403 of CAZCEB010000320.1, forward strand.
TTTCATTTTAACTGTAGCACCTATATCACCTGCACAAAGTTTATCGGCAGGAGTTTTAATTTGACCACACACGCAGTTGATTTGAGCAAAGCGTTCCTTTGAGCCACGACTGATATTTTCAAGGTCAACACCCGGAGTTAATGTACCTGACATTACCTTAAAGTAGCTCACTTCTCCAATGTGAGGCTCAACTGTTGTTTTGAACACATATAAACTCAATGGTCCATTTGAATCAGGCTTAACTTCTTCGCCGTTAGCATCGATAGGAGCAGGCATGTCTTCTACAAATGGAACAACATTACCCAAGAATTCCATCATGCGACGCACTCCCATATCTTTTTCGGCACTAACACAGAATACAGGGAAGATAGAACGGTCAACAAGAC
>CAZCEB010000321.1:0-1781 GCA_964497305.1 uncultured Muribaculaceae bacterium
CAATCAATGTGTGGTCCTCCGGGATAAGGAAGTCCCATAACTTTGGCACATTTGTCAAAAGCTTCTCCGGCTGCATCGTCAATCGTTTGTCCCAATACTTCCATATCATTATAGCTTTTGACAAGAATGATTTGAGAATTTCCGCCAGAAATTAATAGGCAGATGAAAGGATATTCAGGTACAACATCGGTCTCTTCGCGACGAATGAAATGAGATAACACATGTCCGTGCAAGTGGTTGACATCAACGATGGGGATGTTCAACCCGAGTGCTAACCCTTTGGCAAAAGAGGTGCCAACGAGTAAAGATCCGAGCAATCCCGGTCCACGAGTGAATGCTATGGCGTCAATATCATGTTTTGTGATGCCGGCACGCTTGATGGCAGTATCAACGACAGGAACAATGTTTTGTTGATGTGCACGTGAAGCAAGTTCGGGAACTACTCCGCCATATTCTTCGTGTACTTTTTGTCCGGCAATAACATTAGATAATAATATACCATCTCTGATGATGGCAGCCGAGGTGTCATCGCATGATGATTCTATGCCAAGAATTGTAATACTCATCGTGTTGTAGTCTAAAAATTTTATACAAAGTTACTCATTTACCTTGATTGACAGCAATATTTGTCAACTGAAACCGACAACAAATAAAAAAAACGAGTAATTTTGTATCTATAAAAGTTTGATTTATGCAAGATTTGAAATCGTCGTTACATAGTCGCATTTCTCGTTCAAGAGGATTGCTTGCCATTTCTCCTATTATTTTGTTTCTGATATTTTATTTGGTAGTATCAATCATAGTTGGAGATTTTTATAAAATGCCTATTGCCGTCGCTCTTGTATTGTCGTCGGTGTGGGCAGTTGTTATCTATCGAGGAGTGCCATTGTCAAGACGCATAGAGGTGTTCTCAAAAGAGGCAGGGAGTAGTAATATCATGTATATGATATGGATTTTTGTGCTTGCCGGAGCATTTGCATCGCTTGCAAAAGAGATGGGAGCTATTGATGCAACGGTAAACCTCACACTTGAATATCTTCCGGCACGTTTTCTTGTTCCGGGAGTGTTTATAGCGGCATGTTTTATATCATTGGCAATAGGAACGTCGGTAGGGACGGTTGTTGCATTGACACCATTGGCGGTGCAGTTGGCAGAGACATCGGGGGAGTCGGTGCCACTTTTTGTCGCTGTCGTAATAGGAGGAGCGTTTTTTGGCGATAATTTGTCGTTTATATCTGATACGACTATTGCGGCTACTCGCACACAAGGTTGTAAAATGAATGAAAAATTTAAGGCTAATCTGTGGATTGCTTTGCCGGCAGCATTAATGACGCTTATATTTTATGTAATAATGGGTTCTGAGATTAGTTCAGTGGAATTGCCCAAAACCTCTAATCCAATATTGATATTGCCTTATGTCGTTGTAATCGTGCTTGCCTTGTTGGGGATGAATGTTACGACGGTGCTTGTATTGGGAATTGTTGCAGCAATAGTGATAGCGCTTGCAAATGGATATGCTTTGCTTGAATTAGCCGGATTTATGGGTACAGGTATCGACTCAATGGGAAATTTGATAATTATTACATTATTGGCAGCCGGAATGTTGGGGATAGTCAAGGCAGTGGGAGGTGTGAATTATCTGTTGCAATGCCTCACTGCTCGCATTTCAGGCGCTCGATGGGCTCAAGCTGCTATTGCTGCATTGGTGAGTATAGTGAATGTGTGTACCGCAAATAATACGGTGGCAATAATAACAGTTGGCTCGTTGTCAAAAAATATTT
>CAZCEB010000322.1:0-1770 GCA_964497305.1 uncultured Muribaculaceae bacterium
GAGTAAATATAAGCTCAAGTAGTTATGCTTATCGTAGATATGGGTACTATAACAAATATGGATATAAAAGTTTTTATGGTTATGGCTATGGAAAAGTTGAAAAAAACACAATAAAATCGCGACTTAAAGATATTTTAAAGAGATAATTTCAAAACTAAAAGAGAGCTATAATAGTTCTCTTTTTTATATTAAAAATATTTATTAAATTTGATCGATATTTATTAACTTCTCCTTTGGGAGACAAATTTTTATAACATGAAAAAGTATTTAGCAGAAATGTTTGGAACAATGGTACTTGTCCTAATGGGATGTGGTACTGCTGTTAGTTTGAATTGTGGCAGTGATACTGCTTCTGTGGTGGGAACAGCAATGGCGTTTGGTCTTGCTGTTGTAGCAATGGCGTACACTATAGGAGGTATTTCAGGATGTCATATAAATCCGGCTATTACTCTCGGCGCTTGGATTTCAAAACGTATTGGAGGTAAAGATGCTGTGATGTATATGATATTTCAAGTAGTTGGAGCAATTCTAGGCTCTACATTACTTTGGTTAATTGTGGGTAATACAACGACAGAATTTACAGGAACTACTACTGGCGCAAATACTTGTGATGGAATAGGTAATGTTGCTGGTGGATTATTGGTTGAAATAATCTTGACATTTGTATTTGTTCTTGTAGTTCTTGGAACAACAGATGAAAAGAAGGGTGCTGGAAATTTTGCGGGCTTGGCAATTGGATTAAGTCTAATATTAATACACCTTGTGGGAATTCATTATACAGGAACTTCTGTCAACCCTGCACGTTCAGTAGGTCCGGCATTGTTCCAAGGAGGTGTTGCTCTTGAACAATTATGGGTGTTTATTGTAGGACCATTTGCTGGAGCTTGTGTAGCAGCTGTTGTTTGGAAACTAATTGGTGGATGCTGTGGCTGTTGTAAAACAGAAAAGGTGTAAATTGTCTATATCTGTAAAATAAAAAACCGATGCATTAATGCATCGGTTTTTTATTTGTCTTTAATTAAATGCTTATTTAACGCGTTCAACGTATGAACCGTCGCGAGTATCAACTTTTACTTTGTCTCCGATGTTACAGAACAAAGGTACACGTATTTCTGCCCCTGTTTCAAGGGTTGCCGGTTTTAATGTGTTTGTTGCTGTATCGCCTTTGATACCAGGTTCAGTATATGTGATTTCAAGAATAACGCTTGTTGGCATTTCGCATGTTAGAATCGTTTCTGATGCAGCATGTACCATTGCTTCACAAATATCTCCTTCTTTGAGAAATTGAACACCTTCAATACTTTCTCCTGGTAGAGCTACCTGCTCAAAAGTTTCAGTATGCATGAAATTATATCCCATGTCATCTTTGTAAAGGTATTGATAAGGGCGACGTTCAATACGTACTTCTTCAACTTTTACACCAGAGTTCCATGTTTTGTCAAGAACACGACCGGTTTTCACGTTTTTTAGTTTTGTTCGAACGAAAGCTGGACCTTTACCAGGTTTAACATGAAGGAATTCAACAATAAAGAAATAATTGCCATCGATATCAAGGCACATTCCGTTTTTAAAATCTGCAGTAGTTGCCATAAATTGATTATATCTGTTAAAAGTTATATATCATGAAATATACAAATGTTTATGCGTAATTGCTCAACTTTGTTGCAAAGTTAGTAAAATCGTTTCGCATAATAAATAAAATTCCATGTTTTTCGAAATAAAGTTGTATTTTTGTGACTTAATCTTCTTAATATTTAAATCAGTTATATG
>CAZCEB010000323.1:0-1755 GCA_964497305.1 uncultured Muribaculaceae bacterium
AACTCGTAATGGCAAACGTACAGGTGCCGCTATGGTTAAAATCGCAATGGACCTCCTTCGCGCAGGTGCGATTGACGAAAAGACTGCCCTACTTCGTATGGAACCACAAAAACTTGATGAACTTCTCCACCCTGTATTTGACAAAGATGCTTTGAAACGTGCAAAAGTTGCCGCTAAAGGACTTCCTGCATCTCCTGGTGCTGCGACCGGTCAAATCGTATTTTTCGCTGACGAAGCAGAGGTGTGGGCTGAAAAGAAGAAAAAAGTTGTTCTTGTTCGTCTTGAAACCTCTCCTGAAGACCTTCGTGGTATGGCAGTAGCTCAAGGCATCTTGACTATGCGTGGTGGTATGACTTCTCACGCTGCTGTGGTTGCTCGTGGTATGGGTAAGTGCTGTGTCTCAGGTGCTGGAGAAATCAAGGTTGACTATGAAGCAAAAACACTTGAAATGAGTGGTAAAGTATATAAAGAAGGGGATTGGATTTCATTGAATGGCTCTACTGGTGAAGTTTATGATGGTCAAGTACCTACTGCTGACCCTGAACTTGATGGCGATTTTGGTGCAATCATGAATCTTTCTGAAAAATATACAAAAACTCTTGTTCGTACAAATGCTGATTCTCCTCGTGATGCAAAACAAGCTCGCTATTTTGGCGCTCAAGGTATAGGTCTTTGTCGTACAGAGCACATGTTCTTTGAAGGAGATCGTATCAAAGCTGTTCGAGAAATGATTCTTGCAAGCGATAAAGAAGGTCGTGTTGAGGCACTTGCTAAATTACTGCCAATGCAACGTGGAGACTTTGAAGGCATCTTTGAAGCTATGGATGGATATGGAGTTACTATTCGTCTCCTCGATCCTCCTTTGCACGAGTTTGTTCCTCACCAAACAGCGACACAAAAAGAACTTGCAGAAGAAATGGGATTGACCCTTGAACAAGTTAAAGCAAAAGTAGATAGTCTTGAAGAGTTTAACCCAATGCTTGGTCATCGTGGTTGTCGTCTTGGTATTACATACCCTGAAATTACTGAAATGCAAACACGTGCAATAATAGAAGCTGCTCTTGCTGTACAAGCTCGTGGAATTGCAGTATATCCAGAAATTATGATTCCATTGGTTGGATCGCTAAAAGAAATTCAAAACCAAGCGGATGTTATTAATAAAACAGCGGCTAAAGTATTTGAGGAACAAGGAAAAACTGTTGCATATAAAGTTGGGACAATGATTGAGGTTCCACGTGCAGCTCTATGTGCAGATCAAATAGCAACTGTAGCTGATTTCTTCTCATTCGGAACAAATGACTTGACACAAATGACATTTGGATTCTCTCGCGATGATGCTCCAAAATTCTTGAAATTCTATAAAGAAAATGGAGTTATTAAAACTGATCCATTTGAAGTCCTTGATCAAGAAGGTGTTGGTCAACTTGTTCGCATGGGTGTTGAAAAGGGTCGCGCAACTAAACCTGAACTAAAAGTAGGTATTTGTGGAGAACATGGTGGAGAACCTTCATCTGTTAAGTTCTGTGCAAAACTTGGCATGAACTATGTAAGTTGTTCACCATTCCGCGTTCCAATTGCTCGCGTAGCTGCGGCACAGGCTGCAATAGAAGATTAATCATCACCGATATTAACAAAAAATCCCGTAAGCATTGCTTATGGGATTTTTTGTTTGCTACATAGTATCAAAAAGGTAGCGCTTTAATTAAAACGCTACCTATATAAATCCACACCAAAGGATGCGATGAAACTCCGAAT
>CAZCEB010000324.1:0-1751 GCA_964497305.1 uncultured Muribaculaceae bacterium
CACCGCCCGTGTACTGCCCAAGTAATCGCAATAATGGCGGATGCCGGCGGTAGCTGATGCTACCGACAGCACAATCGTTAAAATTACCGACATTATTGCACGCATAAGTATATTTATAATTTATTTATAATCCATGATTCTGCTTTTGAATTTCTTAAAGCATATTTACCTAATTCCATATATTGTAATTCATAAACAGAAGGGTCTAACTCAAGTATCTCTGCTAAAGATACAACTCTATAATCATCTTCTTTTAAATTCTCAGTACCATAAAATTCCCATATCCCATCTTCATGATTATGAGATACGTATATAATAGGGGAATTTTGTGCAATAACAAAACGAGATGTTATTACTGCCATATTTAAATCATGTAAGAAATTCATAGGACATTAAGATTAAGACTCTGACCGTTTAATATAATCCAATACCGATTCTAAGAATAATCTATTTGGGCTTATTAAAGGACAAAAATCATTACTATATTCAAACTCAAATAAATATTCTAAATCGCTATTTAATAATCTATACCATGCTTTATCTCGTTTAGTGAAATTATTTGCATTTATATAGTATGGAGGTTTTTTGTTTGTTTGAATAATATTAAGATTCCCATGCTCTTTAATTTGAGGAATAAGTTTAATAAAATCTGTCGTTTCGAGTAAAATGTCAAATGTTTGATTTCTTAACATCACATTTGAGATGATATGATCGAAGATTTTAATATTGTTATATTTGTTCCAAGAATAACCTATTTCTGTGTGGTTATAAATCCAAATATATTTATAATTGGGATTAATAATTTTGTATAATATCTCAATTGAGGGGAAATCTAATATCAACTGATATTGATTATCATAAATTTGCGTAATTTCATTAACTTTAATTTTCATAATTATGATGTTGTTTTAATTTTTCTCCTTTTTTCCCTGCGTTATAATGAGGAGACTGTTCTCCTCCATCTTTATATATTTTTGTTTTATCTTGTCTTATTTGAATTTTTTCTCCTTTTGAATTAGTGTATTCATATAATTGAATATTTTCATTTGCTCTTAAATTAGCATTATCGCCTTCTGGCGTGTCAGGTTTTATTGTTTTATCAGGTTGTTGACTTCGAGGGATACCATTTTGATCCTTTGCTTTTCTTAATGCTTCATTACTTGTTTTACTTGTAGTACCTGATTTTGAATTAAATTTGGATGCATTCTTAGATGTTTTTGCAACATCAACGACATCATCAGCAGCACGTGCTGCTTTTATAATTGAACTTGCTCCGCCAGGAACAACCGGTAATGCTATTGCTACTGCATCTACTACAACTCCAACACCATCGACTATTGCCGCACCAACATTTCCTTCTTTTATGTTGTTCCACAAACTGCTTATACCCATTCCAATGTTTGCGGCATCCCACAATGATTCCAAATATTTTCCTGATGAATCAGTATATCGGAGTGGATTGTTAGCGCAATTGGCATATGGGGATAGGTGGGGATATGAGCCGGCGAGGGCGTCGCGCGAGATGAAGCCGCCGGCAAGGATGTCCAAGAAGCGTGCGTTGTTGTCGTAGTATCCCAAGCCGTTCATGTCAAGGAATGGCTTGCCGGTGTGCAGTCGGTCGGTTACCGCTTCCTGCTCCATTCGGCTGAACGGTACCCCCGAGGGGTAGTAGTTCATCGTCTGCAACAACATCCCTGCAGTGTCAACCACCGCCCGTGTACTGCCCAAGTAATCGCGCACATAGTAGTATT
>CAZCEB010000325.1:0-1747 GCA_964497305.1 uncultured Muribaculaceae bacterium
CAACTCTCAACTTTCAATTTTCAACTTTCAACTTTCATGTGTGGGCTATGAGTAAAACAACAATACCTTTAGGTATTGGATATTTTGTTCCAATCATGTATAGAGTTCATAAAAAATTAATGAAAAATTGCTGTATTTGCATAAATGTGTGTAACTTTGCGCTTGATTTTCAAAAGTATATTAGTGAAGATAGCAATATCAAAATTTAAATAGGTACTATATAATCAAAAACAGTATAAACTATGAAACGACATTTTTTGCGTAATTTAACTATTGGGGGGGGTATTTTGCTCAGCCTCCTTTGTTCTGACGCATGGGCTGGCTATGTTTTGGCTGTACAAACAGAAAAAACAGAAGGAGAAACAGATTCAGGCGATAAATGGTCGTCGGCAAGTAGTTGTTGGAATAACACATGGAAAAATGCAAATGATGTACGAGTAAAACAAGTCGCAATTTCTAATGATGTTATGTATGGAGCTATTCCGGGTAATAAGTTTTTAAGTTATTGGAATGCCTCTACTAATGTTTTGGGATCAACTGATACTGCTACAGATGCAGATAATATGGGATATGGTGTTACAACTGATGATGCCGGTAATATTATTTATTCAGGAGTTGTATATACTTCAAGAATATATGGAATTTGGGTAGTCAAGAGCAGTTCTTCTAATGGAACGGTAGTTGATGTATCAAAAAATAAATATATTGATTTAAGTACATATAAAACAACCCTCAAATATTATGGTCGCACAGACTATTTCCATGCAACCGGGGATATATATAATGGCAATGGTGCATTGTGGTTTACTGATGGCTTTACAGTAGTAAAAGTTCCTATTGTTAATGGCGTTTCAACAACTGAAGTTGTATATGACATTCCTGATAATGCATCTCATGTTGATACAGATCCTCAATTGTGGTGGTATCAAAGCCGCTTCCGTCCTTACGCCGATGGTAAATATTTGCTTCAAAACTATAAAGGATTATTTGATTGTACAATTACCGGAGGAGCAATGACATGTACGTTAATCGGAACAAATGCAATGTCTGCAAATATCGGCTATCTAAAAGACCAAGAAATTTTGGTGTATAGCGAATGTGATGTTAATTCACGAGATGCAAAAATTACTGTGCATAACCGTACAACAGGAAATAAGATGATTTCATTATATGGATTAGGATGGTATGAGGCACCAAGTTATGAAAATATTAATGTTTGGACTGAATTGGTAAAGATTAATGAAAATACTCTTGCATTATATACCTATCTTCCCGGAGCAGGTCATGCTAAATTTTTAATTACAGCATCGGCTGATGGAACAGCTCTTAATGCAACAATAGCAAAACGTGAAAATTCAAACTTACAAGATGTTTCTTTGTCTTGGAATACTCCATATTTGGCTTCATCGTGGACATTACAATATCGTAATAGATATGTAAAAAATAATGAGACATATTACACTTCATGGTCTAATCTAATGGAAAAAACAACAGATTTATCCTATACACATAGTAATGTATACTGGTATAATGATATTGAAGGGTTTTATCCTACAGTTGTTGAGTATCGCCTATTGTATCATTATGATGATTATGTAACTCAAAATGGGCAAAAAGAAAGGCAATTGACATTGACTGCTGAGGTTACTCCTCAATTGTTAACTCAAGGGATTGAATGGGACTTAAATGAAATTGTTGAATATCCCGGTTATCAAAAAGTGCAATTGTTCTGGAAAAAGACAGGAAC
>CAZCEB010000326.1:0-1743 GCA_964497305.1 uncultured Muribaculaceae bacterium
CATCCACATTGCTATAACACTTAGAGCTGTTGTTAAAGAATCCAATAACGGAACATTGCTATCAGTATATGTTATTAGTATATAATAAATAACAAAAAATATGGGAAATGTTAATATGGATGTCGTAATATAATATTTTATAGGCATTGACGTGATTGGTAATTCACTATTCTCGTACTTGTTTTTATTAAAAGTCCATGCCATGTAGCCATAAATTGCAGCAATCAGATAATATATGTTTATGCCAAAATCGGCATATAGACCGGCGTTATAATATACAATCAATGATAGAGCCGGCATTATGGCTCCCATTATCCAAACAAGAGAATTTGCTTTATATTCATAGTATAAATATAAGATTCCAATAATCGTGCCGATGATTTCAAATGCCAATTCAATTGTCATTACGCGTTATTTTTAGTCCCAACATTCTAAGTCTTTTTCTATATTTGGCATCATACTACGGTGAAATTCAGGCTCTTTCCCTGCTTTTTTTTGTGAAATATAATTACGAAGTAGGGAAAAAACTTTATTTGATAATAGTAGAATTGCGATAAGATTGAATAAAGTCATTAACCCCATCATAATATCGGCAAAACTCCATGCTGTTTGTAAACTTACAAATGCACCAATCATAACCATTCCTCCGGTGATTAATCTGAAGATCGTAACAGCGATATTATTTTTTGTTACAAATCTGATATTTGCTTCTCCATAAAAATAGTTTCCAATAATAGTACTATATGCAAATAAGAATATCGCGGCTGTCATAAAATATTTACCCCATACTCCCACCTGACTTTCAAGTGCTTTTGTTGTGAGCAATATTCCATCGGCTCCGCTTGTGTGAACTCCGGAAATCAGAATTATAAAAGCAGTGCAAGTACATATTACTAAGGTATCAACAAAGACACCTAAAGCTTGTACCAATCCTTGTTTTACCGGGTGAGATGTATCGGCAACTGCCGCTGCATTTGGAGCTGAGCCTTCTCCAGCTTCATTACTGAAAAGCCCTCGTTTTATGCCTTGCATCATTGCTGCTCCAAGTGTTCCACCGGTTACTTGTTCTAATCCAAATGCGCCATCAATGATTTGTTTGAACACAGATGGTATTATATCAATATTACAAAATACAATGTATAGGGCTAATAGTAAATAACCCAAGGTCATCGCAGGTACAATCATATTTGAAAAGTTAGTTATGCGACGTATTCCTCCAAAGATTATAATGAGAGTACTTAATGTCAAGATGCCACCGATAGATATTTTATCAATACCTATTGCATCTGATAATGAATCACATAAAGTATTACTTTGAATGACTTGATAGGCCATGCCAAAAGTCGTTGTTATGAGTATGGCAAAAACAATTCCCATCCATTTTCGATGCAGACCTTTTTGCATATAATATGCAGGTCCCCCATAAAAAGAGTCTTTTCCTTTGCGTTTATATAGCTGTGCAAGTGTAGATTCTACAAATGCTGTTGCAGCACCTAACAATGCCATTATCCACATCCAAAATACAGCTCCGGGACCTCCGACAAATATTGCTGAAGCAACTCCTGCAAGATTACCTGTACCTACACGGCTTGACAGAGAAACAGTAAATGCTCCAAATGAACTGATATATTTAGGGGATGATTTATTTGTTGATGAACTTTGAATAATAACATTCTTATTATCTCTACCCATCATGATGCGCACCATATCTCTGAATAATATAAACTGTACTCCACGAGTGCG
>CAZCEB010000327.1:0-1739 GCA_964497305.1 uncultured Muribaculaceae bacterium
GACAGGGGCATTGAAAAGGTTTGTCATTTCTTGCGGGATGATAAATATATCTTCGGGATCTTTTGGTCGAATTGTTTCATACCATTTAAATTGAGGAAGATAGAAGATTGATTTTTTTGCAAGATAGAGTGGTGTCATTTTGGCTGTAACCTCAGGCCATATCTTAGAGAATACGATTTTATTGTTTTCGATATCTGCAGCAAGGAAGCTACTTTCTACATGAGCTATTTTATTGTAGGTAGAATCGCTTTCTTGAGGGAGGGTGATTATTTGCACGTTTCCGCTGACATCAACGTGTGAGAGCTTGCTGTCAGTAAAATATGCCATCATCTCTTTGCCACTTATTTGGTTGTAAAACTCTTCGTCAATGTGCTCGGCAACAAATCCGAAATCAGGTAATTTTGCCCAATCAACAGTCGAGTCATTCATGTGAATGTGAATAACATTCCCAAATATTTGTCTCACTCCGCTCCATACGATAGGGTGATTGTGCATATACATTATAGAATCTCGTTGCATGAAACTTAATGAGTCGCACAACCCTTGTATATCAGAGCGATAAAAACGTACATTAGGGTGGGCTATCATCACTCGAGTGGTGTCTTCTTTTAGGATAAATGTTCTGATAACTTTGCCATGAAGATATAATGTGTCTTTTTGAGAATATTCTTTGGCACATGCACGTCCTGTAACATAGGCGCTATCAGTCAATTGGTTGTAAAATCCATAATCCCCTTGAATGGATGATTGTCTGATAGAATCGGTTAGAATCATATTGCCGAAAGCTTCACCATACCCATTATTGCGGTCGTAGAAAATGGTATCTCCGGTGAGAGTGTTGCCATCATTTGTGATGACTATTGACCGATCGTAGAGGTCTGATATATTGGTCTCAGTGTTGTAGGTGCCACTTTGGGCTATGATTTTTCCATCTTTGCTATATATGTTGGTGAAGCTGACAAGCTCTGCTATATGGGTATTTGTATTATATGACAATGTATCTGTGTACATGTCGAGTGTGTCCCGTTCGGATGAATTGTTTAGGTGAACATCAAGATAGAAATTTGCATCTTTGGTAGTAGGACTATATTCTCCTTGTAGAGATTCAAGCCTATTTTGTTGGTCGGTTAAAACGCCACCCACATCGTAATATCCAAGATCTATAGCAAGGTCATAGTTAAATATGTCGGTTTCGAGCATTACATCTTTATTGATTAACTTAACTTTTTTACCTTCATCGGCGTAAAGTTTTGCTAATTCAATTTCTCCATCGTAGTTAAGTTCATCGGCAAAAACAAATAAGGTGTCTCCTTGTTCCATTTTTACATTTCCAAAAGCATCAATAGAATTTGTTTGGTCATGAAAATGCGCGCTGTCACAATACATAAACATATCACCTTTGCGAAACTGAACATTACCAACGAGTAATTGATAGTTTTGCCCGTCTTTCATCGAAAGTTTGTCGGCATATTCAAGAAAGACTTTGTTTCGTTGATATCTGTCGGCATCTGGTATTGATGGCGATACATGAGATTTGGTTGTGTCGTTTTGTGCTATTATGCTGGGTATAAATAAAGCAATACAGCAAAGGACGATAAAAATCGCCCCATGTTTTTTATTTTGTGTATTATTTTTTTTGACCATTTATTTTTTAGCTTTGTTCCACCCTTTGTGCTCAAATTCGCAGTTTTGCCAACCATCTTCTATGCGCACATAAGTATCTTTGATTTTGTTATCAA
>CAZCEB010000328.1:0-1723 GCA_964497305.1 uncultured Muribaculaceae bacterium
TAGTTTATTGTTTTGCAGTGCAAAGATACGGATTTTAACCCACACTGCATAATTTCTTAGATCGTTGCAGATATAAATTTAATGGGTAGTGGATAAGACAAAAGGAGATGCATCTAAAAATTAGACACATCTCCAAGAAACAGCCCATATTAGAATGTTATAATATGATTTTGCTTGCTTTGTTGCCTTTAATGCGTATATATAAACCCTTTTTAGGATTTTCGACTTTAACGCCTTGTAGATTGTAGTATTCAGAAGGAGCATTATCATCATCCATTAAGACATTGTCAATGCCGGCAGGATCCCATTGTGTATTGAGCCATTTAACGCGAGCGTCAAGTAGTTGCTTGAATTCAGCTTTTTCTGTTGCTGAATTTGATGTTCCATAGCTTGGCCAACGTTGATAGTCGCATGTTATTGCTGATGATATTGATGTTACATAGCTATCAATATATGAGCTAAGAGTGGGGTATTGGTTTGTATAAAAATCAGCCCATAATTCTCTTACTTTAGCTTGAAAACGAGGGAATTTTGCTATCTCAGCTATCCAATGTTGAGTAAATGGAGAATTTTGATAAATGAATTGTTGTTCTGAACGACGATAAGCATTGGCAAAATCCCACACCGGTCCGAAACTCCAAATGTTGGCTGTTCCGCGTTGTTTGTATAGGTATGTGCTACCATGGAATGCTTCGGTATTGTCCATTATTTCCTGAACAATATAGAAACGAGCCAGTGTATCCAAGTTTATGTAATTTTCCCAAGTTGTAGAACTCTTGTCGCTTGCATAAATGGCATTATTCATGCTGTTTAGCTGATTTGTCAAATAGTTGTTTTGTGCAGTAGATAATTCCTCAGGATCTTTATAAGTGAAACGCATGGTATTTCCATTACCTTCTGTAATCTTTACTTGAGCAGCATCATCGGCATTGTCCATTTCAAGCAACCATCCGCCTGTGATAATTGTGGCATCTGTGTCTCCGTCGTTTTGTTTTGTGATAGCTACACGATCTTTATCAACGCGCACGCTTTCAGTCAAGAAGTAAAGACCTATATAATCTCCGTTTAACACTAACTCTACCGGACGATAACGAGGAGTATATGCAAGATTTAGACATTCGCTGAGTTTAAATCCCATGGCATTGCGAATAAACGCTAAGTCATCATTGGCGTATGCCAATAGACAATAATTTTTACTTTTAGGCATATCAAGTAGCTTTATGCCAAGTGTCAATTTAAAACGATAAGGCTTTTTATCATAGTCGGTCCAAGAGGAATTGCCTCGACCTCTGATTTTCATTGCTACAGGGCTAACAGATGTTCCTGTTGCAGTATATCCTGAACTTTTGGCATCGATATAAAATGTGGCATCGATATATGTGTCTTTAGACGTAATGGAAGCCCCATTAGTGGTGTTGATATACATTACCGGTATTGTTCCTGAAAATGTTGCTGCGTTGGATGCTATTGTCGCAATTAGAGCAAAGAGTACAATGTATAATTTTTTCATGTAAATGGTATTATGTTAATTATGAGTATTTTTCCAAAGATACGAAAAGATTTGATATAAAAAGAAATGAGGATGTATCTTTGTCGACACATCCTCATTTTATTTAGATGAAATACAATCTTTTATCTTTATTCAGCTTTGCCTGCGCTACCAAGCACATTGATGATTTTGTGCTTGTAAAGTTTTTCCATGTTGTCACGAGCTGGACCAAGA
>CAZCEB010000329.1:0-1722 GCA_964497305.1 uncultured Muribaculaceae bacterium
CCTGCACGCTCACCAAGACCATTTACCGTACAATGGACTCCTCGAGCACCTCCAAGCACTGCTGCATATACATTTGATGTAGCCAAATCATAATCATTATGAGCATGGAAATCAAAATGCAACTCAGGATATCGTTTTATCATGCGTTGCACATGTGCGAGTGTATCATAAGGATTTAGGATTCCAAGTGTATCAGGAAGCATGAAACGTTTAATGGGCAAATGGCGCAAAGCATCCATAAGCTTGTATACATAGTTATAGGAGTTTTTCATGCCGTTTGACCAATCTTCAAGATAAAGATTTACAGTCAATCCGGCAGCAACAGCATCTTCAACATTTTTAGTAATTGTTTCAATGTGTTGTTCGGGTGTTTGTTTCAATTGATACAAACAATGCTTCTCCGACCCTTTGGACAATAAATTTATTACACGTGCACCTACATTCTTTACCCATTCGATAGAAAGCCCATTGTCAAGAAATCCAAGGACTTCAATTTTATCGATGTGCCCCATGCGCTTTGCCCAATCACAAACCATGCGCACAGCATCAAACTCGCCATCGGACACGCGCGCAGATGCAATCTCGATGCGTGGAATGTGCAATTCTTCAAGCAATAGACGAGCTATACCCAATTTCTCTGATGCTGAAAATGACACACCTGAGGTCTGCTCGCCATCACGCAATGTTGTATCTAATATCTCTACTTTCATAAGTAGGAGTTTGTGCTATTTTCTTAATTCCCACGCTTCAATATCATCTTTCTTTGACAAAAGAAATTCGATATCGTCAAGACCATTCATCAAACAATGTTTCTTGTAGGGATTTATTTCAAATGTCTCGCTCTTACCTGTTGCAAGATTTGTAATTGTTTGTTCAGGAAGATCAACTCGCACCTCTGTTTTTGGATTGGCTGAGATTGAATCAAATAATTCGGCAAGGAATGACTCTGAAACTACGACAGGTAACACAAAATTGTTTAATTCGTTATTTTTGTGAATATCGGCAAAGAAACTTGACACGACAACACGAAATCCATAATCAGCAATTGCCCATGCTGCATGTTCACGACTTGACCCTGAGCCAAAGTTTTTACCTGCAACAAGAACACATCCTGAATATGTGGGATCATTCAATACAAAATCTTTTATTGGGTTACCATCTTTATCATAACGCCAATAACGAAATAGATTTTCTCCAAATCCCTCTCGAGATGTAGCCTTGAGGAAACGAGCCGGAATTATTTGGTCAGTATCAACGTTCTCCATTGGTAGAGGAACACATGTTGATGTTATAATTGAGAATTTTTCTTTCATCTTCTTTAATGCTAAATTATGCGTTTGCACTATTTGTTACGAGGATCTGTTAATACTCCTGCTATTGCAGTTGCGGCTGCGACAAGCGGTCCGGCAAGAATTGTACGAGAGCCGGGGCCTTGACGTCCTTCAAAATTGCGGTTTGAGGTAGAAACGGCAATTTTTCCGGCAGGAACTTTATCTTCATTCATAGCAAGACATGCCGAACATCCCGGCTGACGAAGTTCAAACCCTGCATCGGCAAGGATTTTATCAAGTCCTTCAGCTTTTATCTGGTCATTTACCATCCATGAGCCAGGAACAAGCCAAGCTGTTATATTATCAGCTTTTTTCTTCCCTTTTACAAAATTGGCAAATGCACGAAAATCCTCAATACGACCATTGGTACAACTACCAAGGAAAACATAAT
>CAZCEB010000330.1:0-1719 GCA_964497305.1 uncultured Muribaculaceae bacterium
ATACAATAAGCTTTATTATAACATACTATAAAATTAATCATTTAACATCTATTAATAAAACAAATTGTAGATAATGAAGCATATCGGACATGAATTGTTTAATATTATTGAACAAAAGAAATTAGTAAAAAAGGAGGTTGCAGAACAAGTAGGTATTACACCTGTGTATTTCTCGGCAATAATGCGAAAGGATTCTATTGATGCAGAATTGTTAGAACGAATATGCAAAGCAATTGGTGTATCACCTGCCTATTTTTTTGATGATTACACTGAAAGTAAGAATATTATAGGCGACGTAAATAATACAGCCATTATGGGTGTTGCCTCCGTAAGCATGTCTCAAGGAGAGGTAGATTTGTTAAAATCAATGCTTGAAGAAAAGGAAAGAACCATTAAAATTCTAATGCAGGCAAAGGGTTTTGAATCGGGACAATAACGAGACAAATAGCCTAAAATATAAGCCTTCAAAAATATAATTACAAATACTTTAAGAGGGATAAAACAAATGATTAACTCAAGCCCAAGTGGGACCACGAAGAGCGCTATTTATTAGCGCTTTTTTTTGTATAGCATATTAAAGTATTATTTTGGTAATTTTGGAGCCTTGTTTTTTGAGGTATAGACCTTTATTGGGTTTTGCGACACGAATACCTTGCATGTTGTAGTATTCAACCGGACTATTATCTGATGAGATAACTGATTCTATTCCTATGGTTTCTCCTGTGCGATTGTTGAAATGGTAGATGCTATTGTTTACGAGCGCAAGATCGATGGTTTGGTTGTTGTCGCCACCATTGCCGTTGTTGAAAATTACCATAGGATTAACGAGTGTGTCGGTGGTTGAGAATGTTGATTCCCACATCCCGATTTTGCTATTGTAGGTCATGGCTGTTCCGGGCCAAGAGCCCAAATAGGTCTTATTGCTGTTTCCAGCATCCCACACATAGGCATATACTGTGGATGTGCCCCAGTTAGAATCGTTGTAGTAGAATTTCCATATTTCCGATTCTTCGGGATCCTCAGGAGTATCGGGAATTTCACCTGCGCCAGGGATTGTTTTTACATATCCATTGGCATTATAGTAGCCGCCATTCACCCAAGTGAGGTCGGTGGTTTGAGAGTTGCCATTGTTGAAAATCACGCCACCGGAGATTTTATCGGTACCTGTATATGACCATTTCCAAATGTTGTTTCCGAGATAAGAGCATGATTGTCCCGGCCAAGAGCCACCGGTGAAATTTTTTGAATCGTTCCACACCCAAGCTCTGATTGTTCCATTCCAATTGGCTGTGTTCTCAAAGAATACAGCTTGCTCGCTTTCATTCATTGAAGGGGTAATTACTTCTTCCGGCTCTTGGACTGATGGAGAGCTACCTCCGTTGTTGGATGATAATTCCTCTTCAGTGCCATCATATGATTTTTGAGTAGTATTAACTGATGAAGAAGTGTAGATATATTTTCCGTCAACCCCAATTTTTCCCGGAGTTTGTGTCTTATCGGTATTTAAAACATAGACGCGCAAATTGCCTTTGCCGGAGCAAGAAACAGAGAGTGTGCCATTAGTAACATTTTTTGTGTCGCCGGTAACGCAATCAACATAAGTGCCATTAACGATGTCTGAAAATGTAGCATTACCACTAATTGCCACAAGTGCATAAGAGTCGGTAGTGTCATCAGTATATCGACGTTTGAATGCAAACTGACCTGAGCAACCGTCGG
>CAZCEB010000331.1:0-1716 GCA_964497305.1 uncultured Muribaculaceae bacterium
AGGCTGGTGCTATCGCAATTATCGGTGGCGCTGATGGTCCTACAGCAATCTTCCTTTCATCACGTCTTGCTCCCAACTTGATGGGTGCAATCGCAGTATCGGCTTATTCTTATATGGCTCTTGTGCCTGTAATTCAGCCACCAATTATGCGATTGTTGACAACCAAAAAGGAACGTGTAATAAAGATGAAACCAGCGCGTGCGGTATCTCAAAACGAAAAGATTATTTTCCCTATCGTGGGACTATTATTGACTTGTTTTGTGGTGCCAACAGCTCTTCCATTGTTAGGAATGTTGTTCTTTGGTAACTTATTGCGTGAATGTGGTGTTACTACTCGTTTGGCTAAAACAGCAAGCAATGCAATGACAGATATTGTAACAATTCTTCTCGGAATGACAGTAGGTGCATCGACTCAAGCGTCAGAGTTTTTGACTGTTGAAACGATAGGAATTTTCTTCCTTGGTTTCATGGCGTTTATTATTGCATCAGCTTCAGGGGTGTTGTTTGTGAAGATATTCAATCTTGTATTGCCAAAGAGTAAGAAACTTAATCCGCTTATTGGTAATGCCGGAGTGTCGGCAGTCCCGATGTCAGCACGTATTTCAAATAATCTCGGACTTGAATATGATCCGTCAAATTATTTGTTAATGCATGCAATGGGACCAAATGTTGCTGGAGTAATCGGCTCAGCTGTTGCTGCCGGTGTTCTCCTTGCGTTCTTGGCATAATAAATAATAATTATTGCATATATGGAGGCGATTTCAATTGAAATCGCCTCCATTGTTTAAATAATGTTAGTAGAGTAAATTATTGTTAATTGATAAAACAAAATAAGTGCGTGTGTGTTACCTTTATATAGCATCACATATCTTAACCTGAAAAAAGTGTAGTATTATGATTACCGGTAAAGTTATACATGAAATTTACAAGAAATATAGAAAATCTCCGCAATCAAGTGATTGTTTAGATTTAGATTTGTTGTATAATGGGGTTTCTGAAATTCATAATATTGAAATTAAAAATAATAACCTTGTTATAGGGAGTGTGGGTGAAAAATCACCATTTTACTCGTTACCATTAAAAAAAATACATGGTATCGTAAACTTTGAAAATTGCGTAGCAATTGTACTTCATTCGTCTATATTGTTTTTGGATAAGAAAGAAAACAAAGTGCAAATACACATAAAAATGCAGAAACCTAATTTGTGGCAAAGACTGATAATGTGTTTTAATAGTAAAAAATAGAATGAATTGCGAAGTAAATTAATGGTAGAGATTTTCTAATTACATCTAATTGCAGTATCTTTACAAAAAATTTAATTACATTAGATAATAATATTCAATAAAATGTATAGAACAAATACGTGCGGAGAACTCCGTCTCAGTGATGCCGGCAAAACAGTAACTCTTGCCGGTTGGGTGCAACGTAGTCGCAAAATGGGTGGCATGACATTTGTTGACATACGTGATCGTTATGGTGTTACACAAGTTGTATTTAATAATGAATCAGATGCAGCATTGTGTGAGGCTGCTAATCATCTTGGACGCGAATTTGTAATACAAGTTACAGGTGTTGTTGCTGAGCGTTCAAGTAAGAATATGAACATTCCAACAGGAGAGATTGAAATTATTGCTCAATCGCTCACTATTTTAAATAAGTCAGATGTCCCTCCATTCACAATAGAGGACGATACCGATGGTGGTGATGATATTCGC
>CAZCEB010000332.1:0-1704 GCA_964497305.1 uncultured Muribaculaceae bacterium
ACAATTAGGTATGATTGCAGTAGGATTTGCCGATAATATTATGGTGGGGCAATATTCTACCGAAGCCCTTGCCTCAGCCTCATTTGTCAACAATATCTTCAATGTTGCAATTCTTGGATGCATAGGCTTCACCTATGGATTAACCCCGTTAATAGGTGCATTATTCACTCAAAAACGATATGACACCATAGGCGCAATAATGCGTAATGGACTTTTGCTCAACACTATCTTTTCGATTTTGATTTTAGGGATAATGACAATCCTTTATTTCAATGTGGATAAAATGGGGCAACCCGAAGAACTACTGCCATTAATTCGTCCATATTATCTGCTGTTTCTTGCCGGAATAATCCCTATTTCAATATTTAATGTTTTTGCACAATGGGCCTATGCGATTAATCGCACAAAAATGCCCATGTGGATTATATTAGTGGCTAACATTGCAAATGTTGTGGGAAACTATATGCTAATATATGGAGCGTGGGGGTGTCCCGAATTAGGACTCACCGGAGCAGGAATAAGCACATTATTCTCACGCATATTATCAATGGCGTGTATTCTCGTCGTATTTTTCGTATTCAGGGAATACCGAAAATATCGCGAGGGTTTTACACAAAGCCAAATATCAAAACTCCTTTTAGGACAAATAAACCGCACATCATGGCCGGTGTCCTTACAAATGGCTTTTGAAACAGGAGCATTTTCGTTATCTGCAATCATGGCAGGATGGTTGGGTAAAATACCTTTAGCATCATTTCAAGTCATGCTGATAGTAGGTACCCTGGGATTTTGTATTTATTATAGCTTTGCCGCAAGTGTGTCGGTATTGGTTTCCAATGCTGCCGGCTTGAAAGACAATGCCAAAATTCGTCGCATTGCATTTTCCGGGTTTCACATTCTATTGCTAATTGCAACAATCTCCTCCCTCATTTTCATCCTGTTTGGAGAAATTCTAATTAAAGCATTTACTGAAGACCAAGCCGTTATCATTACGTCGCTGACTTTGATTTTTCCATTGGTGTTATATCAATATGGCGATGCCACACAAATCAACTTTGCCAACGCTCTGCGTGGCACTTCAAATGTGATGCCCATGCTATGGATTGCATTTGTAAGCTACATTCTCATAGGTCTCCCATCCACCTATTTATTGGCATTCACTTTTGGACTCGGTCTATATGGAATCTTTTTAAGTTTCTCTATATCCCTATTTCTTGCAGCCGCACTCTTTATCTATTTCTTCTTGCGCACCACACGTCAAAAGAAACAGTAGGGCAGTATTGCATAATTTTTTTTGGTTAAGAGAGTGGTTTAACGTAAATTTGTATCGATTAATTTAAGGCATTTAAGGCTATGATTAAGGAATATGACTATCTTGTGATAGGCTCAGGTATTGCCGGAATGAGTTTTGCGCTCAAAGTAGCGCACACCGGACGAGTGGCACTTGTGTGCAAAACAAAATTACAAGAAGCTAACACCGCTCTTGCTCAAGGAGGAGTAGCATCTGTTACCAATCTTGCCGTTGACAACTTTGACAAGCACATTGAAGACACAATGATTGCCGGAGACTGGCTCAGCGACCCTGAGGCTGTAAAAAAAGTTGTTACAGAAGCCCCGGAACAAATCAACGAACTTATAAAGTGGGGTGTTGATTTTGACAAAAACGAAAATGGAGATTTTGACCTTCATCGCGAGGGTGGACAC
>CAZCEB010000333.1:0-1689 GCA_964497305.1 uncultured Muribaculaceae bacterium
GACACTTTCATCGTGTTTTCACTCACTGAAAACCGTGCTTGTAATAAAATTTCATCGTGGTTATCCTCCGGGAACACTTTTAGCAGGTAGTTTCCCGAAATTGTAAATCTCACTTGGTCGTTGGGTAGAGCAATCGTATAGTTGACATAGTGAGTTGTTGTCATCTGTGAGAATTCATATTGCTCCACATCGCCAAGGTTAAAGCCGTCGATATATTCGGCATCTACTAATCCTGATGGACGCCATTGTGCATCGCAATGAACGAGTGAATATCTCATGTAGCGTTGATCTTCAGCGATCTCATCAAAATTAATGATTATGCGGTCATTGCTATTCAGCATTATTATGGGTGGAGCCAATTCATTGCCTTCTACTTTTACCTGCAGTGAGTGAAACGACGGGCAAAATACACCTGTCATTGTATCCTCTTGTGCTAAAAGAGAAAGCGATGTTATAAATGAAAAAAATAATATGATGACCTGTCGTAAAAACATGGTTTATTTACACAAGTTGTTATGTATAATTGTTATTGCATCCTCGATGAGGGACATGCATGGCTTGCGACCGGGTTTCAGTAACTCTCCACATACGATAGAGCCGTTTAGCTCTTTAAACTCAGAGCTATAATCTTGTATGGCTCTATATAATAATGGCTTGTCAGATGGTTTGTTGAATTTAATCATGCCTAATGTCATTGCCAATCCAGAGATTGTTCCGCACACTTGGCGTTGTCCTCCCACTCCGCCACCAAATCCCGATGAAACCTGAGCCGCAATATTTGAGTCCATTTTATGAACATCGTCAAATACCATGAACACACATTGAGAGCAATTGTACCCCTCTTTGTGCAACTGTCGAGCTCGATTGATGCGCTCGTCTAAACTATATTTTACCATTGTATTTGTTCCTTTCCTTGTGATGCGAGATATTGATTGGCTTTAGAGAAATGCTTGTTCCCCAAAAAACCACGATAGGCGCTTAGCGGTGATGGGTGAGGGGATGTCAGCACCAAATGCTTGTTGCGGTCGATAAATGCTCCTTTTTTTATAGCATAGGAGCCCCAAAGCATAAACACAAGCCCTTCTCTGTCGTTGGCAAGACGCATGATAACCTCGTCGGTAAATTCTTCCCATCCGCGCCCTTGATGAGATGCTGCGCGGTGGGCTTCAACGGTGAGAGTAGCATTGAGCAGCAATACCCCTTGTTCTGCCCATCGGCTCAAATCCCCATTCTTAGGAATAGGAGTGCCGATGTCGTTGTGTATCTCTTTGAATATATTGACAAGTGATGGAGGCATTGGAATGCCTGGAGCAACCGAGAAGCACAAGCCGTTGGCTTGACCTACATCGTGGTAGGGGTCTTGACCGAGGATAACAACTTTTACCTGATTGAATGGGCATGCGTCAAAAGCGGCAAAAATCTTTGACGCCGGAGGAAATATTTGTTTTGTGCGATACTCTTGGCGCACAAAGTCGGTGAGACGCACGAAATAATCCTTGTCCCATTCCGAGGAAAGGCGTTCTTTCCATGATTGTTCAATCTTTACATCCATGTCATTTTGCCGGTAATTGTTCTATTTGCAAAACTACAAAAAAACGACTAATTTTGCACATGATTTACGATATTTATAAGTTCCCGTAGTTCAATGGATAGAATATTGGATTCCGGTTCCAACGATTGGGGTTCGAC
>CAZCEB010000334.1:0-1685 GCA_964497305.1 uncultured Muribaculaceae bacterium
AACAAAGATATGAGAAATTGACCTAACTGAAACAAAAAATAAAAAAAAACGAAAAACTTTATTTTTACTTTGTTGTTCTCTCGGCAAACACTATCTTTGCATACATTATGAAAATTGGGTTTGACAACGATAAGTATCTGAAGATACAATCAGAACGCATTAAAGAGCGTATTGCTCAATTTGGCGATAAATTATACCTTGAATTTGGCGGTAAATTATTTGACGACCATCACGCAAGTCGCGTATTGCCTGGCTTCATGCCCGACAGTAAGCTACAAATGCTTATGCAACTTCGCGAATACGCCGAAGTTATTATGGTCATCAGCGCAACCGATATTGAAAGGAACAAAACTCGCAGCGACTTAGGTATCTCCTACGATGAAGATGTTCTTCGCTTGCGTGCCGAATTTGAGAAAGTGGGACTCACCGTTGGTGGAGTAGTGATTACTCACTATAACCGACAATCCAGCGCCGATGCCTATCGCAATCGTTTAGAGCGTCTTGGCATCAAGGTATATAACCACTATACAATTGACGGATACCCTCATAATATCGCGCTCATCGACTCCGAAGACGGATTTGGCAAAAACGATTATGTTGAGACCGATCGACCTCTTGTAGTTGTTACTGCTCCCGGTCCGGGTAGTGGGAAAATGGCCGTATGCTTGAGCCAACTATATCACGAAAACAAGCGAGGCATCAAAGCCGGATATGCTAAATTTGAGACTTTCCCTGTGTGGAATCTCCCGTTGAAACACCCTATAAACATCGCTTACGAAGCAGCTACCGCCGACCTTAACGATGTTAACATGATTGACCCTCTCCACTTGGACGCGCATGGAGAAGTAGCTGTAACTTACAATCGCGACCTTGAGATTTTCCCGGTACTGAATACTCTTTTTGAGAGCATATATGGCGAAAGCCCCTACAAATCGCCCACCGACATGGGGGTAAACATGATTGGATTCTGTATTAGCGACGAGGACGTTTGTTGCAACGCCTCAAGAGATGAAATCATACGTCGCCACTACTATGCATTGTGCAACCTTGCCAACAAGGGAAATAACGAAAACGAAGTGAACAAGATTGCACTCATCATGAAACAAGCTAAAATCACTACCGACTACCGTCGCACCACAGTAGCTGCACAAGCAAAAAAAGAACAATCGGGTGTACACGCCACAGCTATTGAATTACACGACGGCACAATCATCACTTCTCGCACAAGCGAACTTCTTGGACCAAGTGCGGCACTCATCTTAAATGCAACAAAACACCTTGCAGGTATTTCAGATGATATAAAAATGATTCCCGAAGCAATGATTGCTCCTATCCAAAAGACCAAAGTGGAATTTTTGCACGGACACAACCCCCGCCTTCACACCGACGAAGTACTTGTTGCTCTTTCTATTTTAAGCAACAGCGACGAAAATTGTCGCCAAGCGTTAGAGCAGCTACCAAAACTTAATGGTTGCCAGGTACACTCTACCGTAATGCTTAGTGAAGTCGATCGCAAGATATTTAAAAAGTTAGGCGTTGGTTTTACTTGCGACCCTGTAAAAAAAGGATAAACAGTTTTCTTAGAACACTACTAATAAAAAAGTCCACCAAAAATGGTGGACTTTTCTTTGAGCGGAAGACGAGGCTCAAACTCGCGACCCTCAGCTTGGAAGGCTGATGCTCTA
>CAZCEB010000335.1:0-1674 GCA_964497305.1 uncultured Muribaculaceae bacterium
AAAACACATGTAAAATCATTCCAACAACGAATAGATTCTACAATTAGAGATACCAATAAAGATGGGGATTTTATACATTGATTATATATCTTTGATTTATCAACACTTCCTTTTAATGGAACCATTATTGTTATGGTTTTTGCATCATCTGTTAGAATCTTTTCTCCGAATGTAAAAGAATTAAACTTAGCAACATCATGCAATCGCTGTTTCTCCTTTTGAGTATAACATATTTTATGCACATAAAATCCAAAATCAGAAGGAGTACCTTTGTCTAATGAGATTTCTACAATTTCACTTTTGTATTCCTTCGGAAAATGACGAAGGACTGTCATCTTTTTTTCTTCTCCGGACTTTAAAATCGTCTCAAGATAATAATAATCTATATCAGTTATTAAATCTTGATTAACTGTCCAATCTCCATACTTTAATATTATATCTCCATTTTTTACTCCTAATGTAGATGTTTTTAAAGTATCAACTACCTCAATACAATATGCTTTTGGCAACTTAGCAACAAAATTTTTCAACGAATCACGATGCTGTACCAATATATTGCAAGATTCATCAAAATATAGATTATCATCACCTATTGATATACTATAAGCATCCGACAAATCAATTGCTGTTTTATAAGCACATTCACCAAATTCATTTCTATACATATATATATCTGTATATGCGGCATCATTTTTTAAAGAATCCGATATTGATGAATTCTTACCAATACTTTTATCCTTAGTTTGTCCTTTAGTTTTATATAACATATGAGGTTTTATATCACAACTATAATATATCCAATCGTCATAGGCATTTCGCATTGGCTCTCCATCTGGAGAAATTCGCATTATTCCTTTCGTTTCAAATGTTGTTCCATCTAATAAATACTTTATTGTTAAATCTTTACCATTCTCCCTTTTCCACCATTCTAATTTCAATGAATCAATATAGGTAATTTCTTTTGTATTACAATTACCATTTTTATCATAGGTACTATATTCTTTTATATATATACCATCTTCTTCAGTATATTTAGTAATTCTTTTATGATATGAATATTCCGTTGGTGTATTATTATCAAGATAAAAAGCGCTTAATATTTCTCGCCCTTTAGTATCTACAGAATCTACCCGATAGTCTCCATCTCTATACCACCTTGTTACGGCATTACCTCTACCATCTCCTATAGTTTCTCTATATATTCCCTCCTGATCATAACGTGTTTCTTTAACCTTATTTCCGTTTTTATCATATTCAAATAAAACTCGTACAATAATTGTATTATCCTCATAAATTCCTGGAACAAGATTACCATTTGAGTCATACGCAGAACATTCAATCTGTTGACCATTATCATTATAAGAACGAGTCCATTTTGCAATTTGAGGAGAAAAATATCCGGCTTTTAAATTATTATTTATATCATGAGTAGACATCTCAATTAATTTACCATATTCATTATACTTGCTTCTTATATAAGATACACCATATTCTGTACTATCTACATTCCCAGAGCCATCTATAAACATTTCCTCTATTAATCTCCCATATCTATCATATTTGTACACAGAACCATATACTTTAGGTTCTGTCCCCCTAATCCCAGGACATCTCACTGGCTGTCCATTTACATCAAATCGCATATATTTTGTACGATTATTGTTTTTATCATAC
>CAZCEB010000336.1:0-1673 GCA_964497305.1 uncultured Muribaculaceae bacterium
AAAGAACATTTGTAGAAGATATTAAAACTCTCGTTGAACGAGGGAGACGCTGTTCATATGAATCAGTAAACTCAATAATGATTGCTACATATTGGGAGATAGGCAAACGTATTGTAGAGGAAGAGCAAAATGGGAAAAATCGAGCAGATTATGGTAAACAGTTGATAGATCAATTATCGGCTCAACTAACGCATGAATATGGAAGCGGTTTTTCTTCACGTTATTTAAGGGCTTTTAGAAAATCCTAGCTTTTAGAAAATTCTATTTGATAATGCCCAATTTTGAGATTTGGAAATCACGGTTTCCAAATCTTCAATGGACACACGTATTTAGGGCATTAAGAGTTGGAGATGAAAATGCTATACGTTGGTATTTAGAGATGGCTTCTCAAGAAATGTGGAGCGTGCGTACTCTTGATAGGAATATCAGTACACAATATTTTGAACGACATTTTAAACAACCACAATTACCAATAAAAGAGGAACAACCATCAAAATTTGAGCTATTAAAAAATCCTATAGTAGCTGAATTCCTTGGATTTAAGCAAGATTGTAGCTTTTCTGAACAAGAATTAGAAACTGCAATTATAAATCATCTTCAAGATTTTCTTATGGAATTAGGGAGAGGATTTGCATTTGTAAAGCGTCAACAATTAGTCAGGACTGATGCACAAGATTATTTTATTGATTTAGTATTCTACAATGTAATATTGAAGTGTTATGTTCTTATAGATTTGAAAATTGGGAAGATTACTCATCAAGATGTTGGGCAGATGGATATGTATCGTCGTATGTATGATGATTTAAAGTGTACAGAAGGAGATAATCCAACTATAGGGATTGTGCTTTGTTCCGAAACGAGTAAAGATATAGCTAAATATTCAATTCTTAATGGGAATGAGCAATTATTTGCTGCTAAGTATATGCCATTATTGCCCACAGAGGAGGAATTACGACGAGAAATTGAGAGACAGAAAGATATTTTTATGTTACAACAGAAAGGAAAAGATGATTTATGACTTCATCGAAAATAGCCCGAAATATTTCGGGCTATTTTCCTATTGAGACTTATTGAGAGATTTTAGTCAAGATTGAATTTTATAGGAATTGTATACAATACATTTACAGGTTTTCCATTCATTTTGCCCGGGATGAAATCGGGAAGAGATTTGACAACTCTCACCGCTTCGGCATCGAGTAACTCTCCTTGACTGCGCATAACCCTTGTTTCACCGATTTTGCCGGTTTCAGTAATGACGAATTGGACGATTACCATTCCTGTCTGTTTAGCTTTTAGAGCTTCTTCCGGATATTGGATATTATTGGAAATATGTTCCATTAATGCCTTTTCTCCACCTGGGAATTTAGGCATTTCTTCGACTGCAGTATAGGCTCTACCGATGGACTGCATTTCATTAATCTTATTTACTGAAGATTTTTCACTATCTTTGTCAAACACATTGGCAACTGCTTCTGTTGAGGCAACTTTAGATAAAGTAGAAGCGATAGCCGAGTTATTCACAAAGATTAATGCGAGTGCCGTTGTTGGCACTAAAGCTAAAGCGCGCATGCGCACCTTGCTTTGAGATTTTTTTGAAATCATCATAGTTATACGTTTTTTAAGTGAACTGTGATTCAGACTGTTGGCGATGGCCGCGAACCTTGTGCCGACAG
>CAZCEB010000337.1:0-1665 GCA_964497305.1 uncultured Muribaculaceae bacterium
GTACTTTGAAGAATGTTTCTTCGGAGCACGTGTCTTGAGACCCTTAGCGTATAGACCCTTACGTGAACGTGGGTGTCCACCTGAAGCGCGACCTTCACCACCACCCATTGGGTGATCTACTGGGTTCATTACAACGCCACGGTTGCGAGGACGGCGGCCGAGCCAACGTGAACGACCTGCTTTACCCGAGCGTTCAAGAGAGTGTTCGCTGTTCCCAACGACACCTACTGTTGCTTTACAAGCAGAAAGCACTTTACGTGTTTCTCCCGAAGGTAATTTGATAATCGCATAATCCCCTTCTCGCGAAGTCAACTGTGCAAATGTACCAGCCGAACGAGCCATGAATGCTCCTTGACCGGGACGCAATTCAATGTTGTGAATTACAGTACCCACAGGTATTTTGCTCAAAGGAAGAGCGTTACCTACTTCAGGTGCTGCATCTGGTCCACTAACTACTGTTGCGCCAACTTCTAAGCCGTTGGGTGCAATTATATAAGCTTTAGCTCCGTCTACGTAGTAAAGAAGAGCAATGCGAGCTGAACGGTTGGGGTCATACTCGATTGATTTTACTACTGCGGGAACACCGTCTTTGTTTCTCTTAAAGTCAATGATGCGGTATTTACGTTTGTGTCCACCACCAAGGTAGCGAGTGGTGAGGTGTCCTTCGGCGTTACGTCCGCCTGTAGACTTTTTACCGACTGTAAGAGATTTCTCTGGTGTACTAGCAGTGATTGTACCTTTAAATACACCAATAACTTTGTGTCTTTGCCCCGGTGTTGTGGGCTTCAATTTTCTTACTGCCATTTTCTATTATATGTTGCTATAAAAGTCGATTGTTTGACCATCAGCTACAGTAATGAAAGCTTTCTTATAAGCAACTGTTTTGCCTTTAATCAAGCCGCTCTTAGTGTAGCGTGATTTGTTTTTACCTCTAACAACAAGTGTGTTGACATTAACTACTTTCACGTCATAAAGTTTCTCAACCAATGACTTGATTTGATACTTATTAGCATCAAGAGAAACGCGGAAAGTATAGCGATTAAGCTTTTCTGAAAGCTTAGTTGCTTTTTCAGTAACGATAGGTTGAATCATTATTTCCATTGTTTATCCTCCTGATGTTAATTATAGTTTATTAATGACCTCAAGGCTACTCTCTGTTAAGACAATAGCTTTGTTGTTAAGTAATGCATAAGTATTTACATCCGAAGCAGTTATAATTTGTGCATTCGGAAGATTTCGAGCTGACAAATATACGTTTTTATTTTGACCTGCTAAAATCAAAAGCACTTTCTTGTCGTCTACTTTAAGATTTTTAGTAATATTTACGAAATCTTTAGTTTTTGGTGCTTCAAAAGTAAAGTCTTCAACAATAACAATTTGATTATCCTGAGCCTTGAATGTCAATGCCGATTTACGTGCAAGAGATTTCAATTTCTTATTGAGCTTGAAACGATAGTCACGAGGACGAGGACCGAACACACGACCTCCACCTACAAGCACTGGAGAATTGATGTCCCCGATGCGGCTACCGCCACCACCTTTTTGTTTGTGGAGTTTGCGAGTAGAACCAGAAACTTCGCTTCTTTCTTTAGACTTGTGAGTACCTTGACGTTGGTTAGCCAAGTATTGTTTTACATCGAGATATACGGCATGCTCGTTAGCTTC
>CAZCEB010000338.1:0-1660 GCA_964497305.1 uncultured Muribaculaceae bacterium
GCACGAGCCATATATCCGGAATCTTCCATGAAAGAAATGAAGAAATATAATATCAAGATGTTGGGTAGGAATACAATTACTCCACCTACTCCGCCTATTATTCCATCAGAAATAAGAGATTTTAATGGACCATCGACCATTATATTGTTTACCCATCCATCCAAGAATTTTACTCCGGCATCAATCCATTCCATAGGATAAGCACCCACTTGAAATGTCGCCCAAAAGATAATAAACATTATCGCAAAAAAGATAGGAAAACCAAACAATTTACTTGTAACCAAAGCATCGATCTGTCGGGTTGATTGCGCCACATCTTTTTCTTTTTCTGTCATTGTTTCGGCAAGCGCACCGGTAATAAAACCATACTTTTCATTTGCGATAGCCGAAGTTATATCTTCTTCATACAATCGCTCTATGCGTTTGCGCTCTTTATCTCGCAACTCGGTGAGTTTCCGATAATCAGATGCAGTATCTTGTAGTAATTGTTCAACCTCTCTATCTCGTTCAAGAAATTTTATAGCAAGATAACGAGGTGAAAAATGGGCTTCTATTGATTTATCTTGTTTCAGAACATCTTTCAGCACTCTTACCCCGGCTTCGATATCGTTGCCAAGATTAACATGCACGTGTCTCACCGTTTTATCTCTACCTTCATAAACTTCAATAATGCGATCAAACAACTCTTCAATGCCTTTACCGTTTTTTGATATTGTAGGAACAATGGGGACACCTATCATATTTCCCAACGTTTCATAATCAAATGTTGCTCCGGTGTTCAAAAACTCATCATACATGTTCAATGCAATCACCATGCTCCTATCCATATCAATGAGTTCGGTGCTGAGATAAAGATTTCTTTCAAGATTTGAAGCATCAACAACATTCACTATTATATCAGGCATTTCATCCTTCAAATAACGGCGAACATACAATTCCTCCGGAGAATAAGCCGATAAAGAATAGGTACCGGGAAGATCCACTATATTAAAATCATATCCTCCATATTCAAAACATCCTCGCTTAGCATCAACAGTAACCCCACTATAGTTTCCAACATGTTCATGTGATCCCGATGCAATATTAAACAGAGAGGTTTTACCACAATTAGGATTTCCTATAAGCGCAATATTAATAGTGCGACTCACACCTCGATATTCCCGAGTAAACTCATCCTCATCTGCAACGACATTCAAATGGGTAAAATCAGGAAGATTATTTACATCAACATCTTTGATAGGGATAACTTCAACCAAACGAGCTTCACTGCGTCTTAATGAAATCTCATATCCCATGAGACTATATTTAATAGGATCTCGCAAAGGGGCACTCAAAACAGCCGTAATAGGACGTCCTTTCACAAAACCCATCTCAATAACACGTTTGCGAAAAGCCCCATGCCCTAAAATTTTAACTATTATGCCGGTTTCTCCTGTTTTGAGGTCAGATAATCTCATTACTGATAAATTTGTATGCAAATATCCGAAAAACGCTCCAATTGGAGAAATTATCACGCATAATTATTTATAACGGTTATAAATAATAACATCCTTTAACAAATATCTATCTATCTATAATTTGTATGTTTGAAATTCAATATAAAACGATAAACGCAAACTAATTTCACAAAATGCTTTTTTATTGGCTGCAATTAATTAAC
>CAZCEB010000339.1:0-1636 GCA_964497305.1 uncultured Muribaculaceae bacterium
GGAACAATGTCTGTTACAGGTATTGTTGAAGCACAAAAAGATTTGTGGTTTATCTTCTCTGGACACATTCCTGCAATTATTGCATTTATTATTTATCTTGTAGCAGGTACGGCTGAAACTAATCGTGGTCCGTTTGACCTTCCTGAAGCTGAAAGTGAGTTGACTGCAGGGTATCATACTGAATATTCTGGTATGCATTTCGGCTTCTTCTATTTGGCTGAATATTTGAACTTGTTTATTGTATCGGGAGTTGCTGCACTCCTATTCTTTGGCGGATGGATGCCATTACACATTCCGGGATGGGAAGGATTTAATGAAATAATGGATTATATACCATCAGTATTGTGGTTTATAATTAAGGCAATTGCAATTTCATTTGTTATTATTTGGTTTAAGTGGACTTTCCCTCGTTTGCGTATTGACCAATTGCTTAATCTCGAATGGAAATATTTGCTTCCTATCAATTTGTTTAACTTGGTTTTAATGGTGCTTGTGATTGTTTATGGCTTGCATTTTTAAAACATTGAGATAGAATTAAAGAATTTATATAACCTGATGATATCGTGAATATGAGCGACAAATTTGGAAAAATAGCCCAAGTTATCGGACCGGTGGTCGATGTCATGTTTGAAGGAGAAGGAAACACAATTCCTCCTATCTATACAGCGTTGAAATTGGATCGTCCCGACGGATCAGTGCTTGTACTCGAAGTAGAACAACATATTGGAGAAAATACTGTTCGTTGTGTAGCAATGGATAGTACCGATGGTTTACAACGTGGAATGAGAGTTGATAATCTTGATCGTCCTATTGCGGTGCCCACTGGAGAACAAGTAAAAGGTCGTTTGCTCAACGTTATCGGAGAGGCAATTGATCACCTCCCAGAACTTGAACGTGAAAATCTTCGTCCTATTCATCAGCCGGCACCTGAATTTGAGGACCTCACAATTGGTACAGAAATCCTATATACCGGTATCAAAGTAATTGATTTGCTTGAGCCTTATAGTAAAGGAGGTAAAATCGGTCTTTTTGGTGGCGCCGGTGTTGGAAAAACAGTACTTATCATGGAGCTTATCAATAACATTGCTAAGGGTCATAATGGGTTCTCTGTGTTTACCGGTGTAGGTGAACGTACTCGTGAAGGTAATGACTTGCTTCGCGAAATGATTGAAAGCGGTGTAATGAAATATGGTGATAAGTTTACTGAAGGCATGGAAAAAGGCGAGTGGAATCTTGCCGATGTGGACATGGAAAAGGTAAAAGAATCACAAGCTACACTTGTTTTTGGTCAGATGAATGAGCCTCCGGGTGCTCGTCTTCGTGTTGCGCTTTCAGGATTGACTGTTGCTGAACAATTCCGGGACCAAGATGGTGGAGGTAAAGAAATTCTTCTGGTTAT
This sequence comes from uncultured Muribaculaceae bacterium, assembly GCA_964497305.1. Classification (GTDB taxonomy): domain Bacteria; phylum Bacteroidota; class Bacteroidia; order Bacteroidales; family Muribaculaceae; genus RGIG4079. Next base: position 1,400 of record CAZCEB010000339.1, read on the forward strand.
TGATAATATTTTCCGCTTTACACAAGCAGGTTCTGAAGTTTCAGCGTTGCTTGGTCGTATGCCGTCAGCTGTAGGTTATCAACCAACGCTTGCTTCTGAAATGGGTATGTTGCAAGAGCGTATTACTTCAACAAAGAATGGCTCAATTACATCGGTACAGGCGATTTATGTGCCTGCTGATGACTTGACTGACCCTGCTCCGGCTACTACATTTAATTTCTTGGATGCAACAACGGT
>CAZCEB010000340.1:0-1625 GCA_964497305.1 uncultured Muribaculaceae bacterium
GGTGTTGTATAGCCCACGAAGGTAATCTTTGATTAGTTCGGAATCATTATTAAGTTGGGTTATATAGGGAAATGCTCCGTATTGTATATAGTTTTTATATACTGTTTCGTTGTTAATATTGGATGATTGAGCTGATAAGTATTCCTTAAAAGAGAGAGGATACATTTGTATTTCTACATATCTGCCAGATAATAATGTTGCAATTTCACCTGATAAGAGGTAAGCATTTGAGCCAGTAACATATATGTCAACATTATCTATTAGTTGTAGGCTATCAATCGCTTTTTGAAAATTGTCCACCATTTGGATTTCATCAAAAAACAGATAGTTCATTTTAAATGGATGTATTTGCGTCTTGATATATGAGTATAGTTCACGATAATCAAGATATTTCTCATTGTCGATATCTTCAAGATTTAGAGAGTGTATTTGTTCTTCAGTTACACCAGAATTGAGGAGTCTATCTCTAAACATTTTTAATAGGGTAGATTTTCCACAACGTCTAATGCCAGTTATGACTTTTACAACCGGTTTGTTTTTCCATTTTTCAAGGCGTGAGATATAAGAATTGCGATTAATCATATTTTATAAATTTGAAATCTGTTGCAAATATATGTAATTTTTGCAGAAAAATGAAATCCATTTCAAAAACTTTTCAAAATCACAGGAAAATGAAATTCAATTCATTTTTAATGCAAGGGTATTTTTGGATCGTTAAATGTGTTAAGCCCAGGATGTTTTAGAGGTATAATATTAATTTCAGAATTAGAGAGAAGACGCTGTAAATCATATTTGTGAGCTTGTCCACACAATACGATAATGGTTTTTCCTTTAAACTCTTCGCAGTATTTTTTTATGTTAGTTGCCATTACGATATTTCTATTATTCCAATAATTACTAATCATAATTGCATTGTCATGAAATTCAGGAAAATCTCGTGCCGTAATTGATGTTAAAGTTTCATATGTAATACTGTTTTTTATATGAGAGTATGTAACAAATAGTGGAGAATTAATTTCGTAGATAGTATGTTGTCTGGAAATGTCAAACATTTTGCAAGATTCTATGAAAATTTCCCATTCTTTTACGCTTTCAGTACTGAGTGTATTGGCTTTGTAGGCTTTATCTATATTTGAAAATATTTGGGTTGCTTTTTGAAAATAGTTTGATGAGGCATAGTATTCATTTCTTCCGTCTATTTCATATGGTCGTAGATTAACATCTGTTTCTTGTTGATAAATGTATACTGATATATTCTCATTTGTAGAAAGTAAATCAGGATATTTGTCAATATTTAATTGATAATTTTCTGTGAAATATTTGTCTTCAAGTTCACAGAGAATGACATCGGGATTTATTTGGTTTAATATGTTTAGTAATGAATCAGAATTAATAAATTCTGATTGTTCATGTTCTGTCCCAATTATATATAATTTGGTTTGTGCAAAAACGGTAGGGAATGATACTAGAAAATTTAAAAGAATAAAATAAAGAACTCTCATAATTTAGGTATAATTTTATTGAGCGAAGTTAATAAAAACATTCTAATGTTGCATATTAAGCCTATTATGGCTCAGCGGATATTCCCGGTTGGTATATGCCTCTAATCAAGAATAAAGAGTTGC
>CAZCEB010000341.1:0-1622 GCA_964497305.1 uncultured Muribaculaceae bacterium
GAAGAACAACGCAAGCGAGAGGAGGAGCAACGTCGTCAAGCTGAAATCGAGCAGAAACAGCGTGAGCAGAAGCAACAAGAACAGAAAAAACAAGAACGGCCTAAACCTGTAGAGGAGAAATCAACACCCAAACCAACGGTTGAAACGACAAAACCTCAACAAGAAAAGAAATCGGCACCGGTAGAGGATTCTCGTCAATTGACAGGAGACATAGAAAGTAATAAAGGTAAATTGCTTTTTCCGGTGAGTGGTGATTACAAAATTGTGAGGGGTTTTGGTATACAACGCCACCCCGATTTGAAATATGTAAAAACCAATAATGGTGGTATTGACATAGAGGTCCCTGAAGGAGGAATGGCAAGAGCTGTTTTTGCGGGGAAAGTGTCGGCGATATTCCGCCAACCGGGGTTTAATAATATTGTGATGGTGCGTCATGGAAGTTACATCACGATATATGCCAATCTGAGCAGTATTAATGTGAAAAAAGGGGATGTCGTAGAGGCTAATCAAACGATAGGGCAGATATATTCCGATCCTGATGATAATCATCGCAGTATTCTTCATTTTGAAATACGCAAAGAACGAGAAAAGCTAAACCCCGAACTCTGGCTGAAAAAATAATATTCGAACATGAAAAGAGCAAAACAAAACGGATTATCAGCAACTGTACTGAAAGCGATGAGCGTTTTTGGTGGGGTGCAAGTCGTTGGCATCTTGTGTTCGATAATACGGACAAAACTTGTTGCTGTGTGGCTTGGTGCTACGGGTATGGGGATTTTTGCGCTATATAGTTCCACGATAGATATGATAAGCGTGTTTACGCGATTGGAATTGCGCAATAGCGCAGTGCGTGAACTTGCATCGGCAGGCTCTCGTTTGGGGCTGATATGTGTTGTGGTGCGTCGATGGTCTTGGGCACTGGGAATCTTTGGAGCGATATTAACAATTGTCCTTTCTCCATGGCTTAGTGAATGGACATTTGGAGATCGAAATCACACAATCGCATATATAATTTTGTCGGTGGCTGTAATGTTGTTTTCGGTAACAGATGGAGAAAATGCTATATTACAAGGAACATCAATGCTTAAGCCATTGGCAAAGGCATCGATGGTAGGGGCTCTTGCATCGATAATAGTATCTGTACCATTGTTTTACTTTTGGCGCATAGATGGTATTATTCCTGCAATATTGTCCTATTTTGTTATAACAACGATGGCTGTTTTTTATTATCGCCGACGTCCGGAAAAGCCCAAGGTGCAGCTCTCATCGAATGATACCTTGAGAGAGGGCAAAGGATTTATGTTGTTAGGTATTTATATGACGTTGTCGATGTTTGTCGGAATGTTTGTGTCTTATGCGTTTATGGCATATTTAAATCGAACAGCCGACACTTCAATGGTGGGATATTATCAAGCCGGATATTCTCTTGTAAATAAATATGTGGGACTTATTTTTGCGGCGATAGCAATGGAGTATTATCCTCGACTTGCTCAGGTGGTAAAATCACGTCAACGCACGTCGGTTTTTGTTTCTCATGAGATAATGTTGATAATGTGGATATTAATTCCTGTTGTAGCTCTGTTTATTGCATCAGATGATTTGTTAATCAAGATATTTTATAC
>CAZCEB010000342.1:0-1590 GCA_964497305.1 uncultured Muribaculaceae bacterium
AATGTTTTAGGAATAAATCTGTATAAATTCGTTGGCGTATGAGCATGTTATGGACGCAGGTCGTTTTTTACTGAATTGATGTAGTCTTCGAGTCCGAGTACGGCTTTTTCTGCTACGCGTTGGCGAAAATCGGGGTCGGCAAGCATTTCTTCTTCGGGGAGACTGCTCATGAATAAAATCTCAAGTAGGACATTGGGGTATTCTGTTGGCGAATTGAGTGAGAAATTGAAGTTTCCGGTTAGTCCAAAATTTTTGAGCCCGAGTTCCAATAGCCGATTTAGTATGCATGATGCGAGTTCGCGATTGTTTATGTGCTTATAATAGGTGCTTGTTCCCATGGTTGTAAAAGGTGAACCACCTGAATTGTTGTGTAAAGATATCATTAAATCTATATTGTTGTCTGAGAATATCTTTTTTCTGTCGTTCATGGTGATGTTGATATCTTTTCCACGGCTTAGAACGACTTTGGCGCCTTTGGCTTCAAGCAATGTCTTGATGCGTAAAATCATGTCAAGGTTTAGGTCTTTTTCCAAGAGTCCTGTTGCGCTTTTGGCACCAGGGTATTCTCCGCCATGTCCGGCATCAAGCCCTATTGTTAGATCTCTGAGGTTTAGGGATGGGGTGTGCTTTACATCTATAACAAGGCTGCTGTTATGGTAGTTGATTGAATATCCCCAAGAATGTTTGTGCTTGAGTTTGATGATGACTTTTAATACGTCGCTATCATCTTGACGATAGTCGACATATTCTATTATTCCAAGATTGCCTTGCTGGGTAATCCAATTGCTATTGTTGGTTGCGCCAAATAGCTCGACGCAAATTGTGGTTGGGTCAAGTTGTGTCCATGAGCGATAGGGGATGCGTTTAGGTAGAGAAATTAAAATGCGGTCGGTTTTGCCTGTGTTAGAAATAGACCAACTTCCGGTGTTTATCTGATTTGTAGAATCGTCAGTCTCTTTTAAATATTCTTTGTTTATGTAGGCAAACCGGTTTTGTGAAAGTTGAATTTTGTAAAGGCTGCCTTTTTGTTCTACAGCTTTGACGATGATATTATCATTTATGTATCCCATTTTTGAACCGCCAAGTCTGTCCCCGCCATTTCCATATTGAAGATATGCTCCATCAAGCGTTGAGAAATATTTTGGAGAGCTTAGGATTATCGTATTGGGCTCGGTTTTTGTTTTGTTGTAAACCGGAGCGTCTTTTAAAAAGATATTGATTGTGTGTGTCGACTTGCCGCTTTTTTCTTTCGTTTCGATTTTTATTTGATTTTGCCCTTTGTTGAGCTTGATTCTGTCGCCAAAGGCGCCTGTTTTGTAAACATGGACTCTTTTTCCGTTGATGAATGCGGTGTTTTCAGGAGCGGTAAGGCATATTACGTTATGATTTGCGTTTGTGGTTGAATCTTGTTCTCCGCGCAGTATTGTTAATTGTGCTTTAGCTGTAGTGGTAAGTGAAATGAATAAAGATAGGATTATTGTTAGTAGTTTCATGGTAATTGGGTTGAGGGGGTTAAACAAAGAGGCGACCTCAAAAAGAAGTCGCCTCATGTAGCAGTTTAATGTGCTGATGAGCAATTATGCTTCAGCA
>CAZCEB010000343.1:0-1577 GCA_964497305.1 uncultured Muribaculaceae bacterium
TATTGATGACCGCTTTGAAGATATCAAAAATGCTTTTCTTGACCCCGAAACACGAGCTGTACTATGTAGTAGGGGAGGATATGGTGCTGTACACCTGCTTGAAAGACTATCAGCAATCCCATTAAAGCAAGCTCCCAAATGGCTCATAGGCTTTAGTGATATTTCAGCTATTCATGCTTTAATGGTATCAAAAGGGATTGCAAGTATACATGCACCAATGGCAAAACACCTTGCTCAAAAAAATGGGACAGACAGTAATTCCCATCAGCTATTTGAGATATTAAGAGGTTGGCGACCTCAATATCAATGGGACTCTCATTCTCTCAATAGATGTGGAAATACCTCAGGGAAATTAATCGGCGGAAATCTTGCTGTGCTACAGGCTCTAATCAATACTCCCTACGATGTTTTCAAAAAAGGGATTATTCTGTTTATTGAAGATATAGGGGAGCCTATTTATAAAGTACAACGCATGCTTTATCAACTTAGACTTAGTGGAATATTACAATCGTTGAAAGGTCTTATTGTGGGACAATTTACCAACTATCATCCCGATGCTAATTTTCCCGACATGGAAACAATGATAAGTGAAATTATAGCCCCTTATAACTATCCTGTAGCATTTAATGCCCCCATTGGCCATGTCAACAACAACATACCTTTGATTATCGGCTCAGAAATCACCTTTTCAGTAACCAATAAAACTACCTATATCAATTAAAACAAGGTAAGTTGAGGATCTATGAGGCGAAATGAGACTCGATGATGAGGAGTAACGCCATATTTTTCTATGGCTTCACGATGAGCCTTTGTCGGATATCCCTTATTTACATTCCATCCATATTGTGGAAATTCTTCATGCAACCGACTCATATATTCATCACGATGTGTTTTTGCCAATATTGATGCCGCCGCAATATTTCCAAATCGCCCATCTCCTTTGACAAATGTTTCGTAAGGAATATCTCCATAGGGTTTAAATCTATTTCCATCAACAATTATCGCTCCGGGAACAATGTTTAATCCATCCAATGCCCTATGCATAGCAAGAATAGAAGCATTCAGAATATTAATCTCGTCAATTTCTTGTGCCGTTACAATACCAACAGCCCATGTCAACGCCTCTCGCTCAATTATTGGGCGCAATTTTTCTCTCTTGGATTCAGTCAACTGCTTTGAATCATTGAGCAATGGATGATGAAAATCATCAGGAAGGATTACAGCAGCCGCATAGACCGAGCCGGCAAGACAGCCACGCCCTGCCTCATCACAACCGGCTTCAAAACGTCTGCTTATATAACACGTGGGTAACATCTTTCTCAGATGTGTTTGCAATAAATTATGCGTGATGTTTACGCACTTGTTCTTTTACCGCATCAACAACATTGATGATATAATCGCCTGTCTTTTCAAGGTCTCCAATAATATCCATGTAAACAATACCTGATTGATATTCATAAACCTTATTGTTGATGTTTTCAATATTTTCACTACGCAATTGATTGCGCATATTATTGATTTCACGTTCTTTATTATATGAATTGATAATATCGGTTTCACGTGCATTTTCAACATCG
>CAZCEB010000344.1:0-1563 GCA_964497305.1 uncultured Muribaculaceae bacterium
ATAGTACATGTATGTATGTCCAAGTTTATCAGAAATAATTTGCTCAGAAACATTCTCTACATTTAGTAACTTATCTATTAAGTTATCCATTTCTGAGGGATATTCAACAATCGCATAATTGTCAAATCCAAGTTCTGAAGCTAAGTCAGATATGGCCATCTCAATACCGCCAATTTTGTCAATAAGACCAAGCTTTAGAGCAGATTTACCATCCCAAACGCGTCCTTCTGCTATAGCCTTTATTGAATCAATGCTCATATCACGTCCATTTGCACATCGGCTCACAAATGTTTCATATCCATCATTAATTTTTTGTTGCATGCTATTACGTTGAAAAGCAGTCATTGGCTCAGATAGTGAGATAAAATCACTATTGATGTTAGTTGAAACTGTTCCTTGAGTAATACCTAAGTTATCTGATAATAGGTTCTTTATACATGGAACAATGCCAAATATTCCAATAGATCCTGTTAATGTGGTTTCATCGGCATATATACAATCTGCCCCACAAGAAATGTAGTATCCTCCAGATGCGGCAAGATGCCCCATTGATACATAAAACTTCTTCCCTTTAGCTTTAAATTGCTCTAATGCTTCCCATATTTGTTCAGATGCAAAAGCACTTCCTCCTCCGGAATTTACACGCAATACTAATCCTTGAATATCATCATCATCTGCAAGTTTAAGAATTTGTGGCGCCATTGTGCGACCAACAATTCCTCCCTCTCCTTGATCAACAATATCTCCGACAGCATACATCACAGCAATATTATTATTGCTATCATTTGGGTTTAATACATTTGTTGCTTTACAATAGTCTGTAGGAGTTATTAAATTTATATCTTCAAATTTATCAACCTCACATAAATCTGCAATTGATTTTTCTGTTTCATGTCTATAAGATAGTCTATCTACAATGTTATTATCTACATAATATGTAGTTTGTTTTGTAATTAATATACTATCGGCCCATTGATTAACATCTGAAATTGAAACATTTCTTGCTGATGCAATCCCACTACTAATTGTTTGCCAAATATTATTAAGATAATGTTCTTGTTGTAGGCGGCTAGCATTACTCATTTCTGTGAGAATAAAAGGCTCTACAGCACTTTTGTAAGTGCCAACTTTCACGACTTGCATTTCTACTCCAATTTTATCAAGTAGCCCTTTGTAAAAAATAGTAGTAGCTGAAAGCCCTTTAATGTCAATAGATCCCATTGGATTGAGATCTAAATAATTTGCAGAAGAAACGATGTAATAGTTGTTCTGAGTATATGAATCAGCATAAGCATATACCCATTTACCTGATTTCTGAAAGTTAATTATTGCATTATGTATTTCTTCACTTGTTGCAATTCCTGAGGTTGCGCCATCACAATTAATATACAGCCCCTTAATTCTATCATCATTTTGTGCTTCTTTTAAAGAATTTAGGATGTCATTTAAAGGAATTACTTTTGCGGAATTACCATATATTTTACTTATAAAATCAATTTCTGGAGCTCTTTCTTCTATTGTTCCCGCTAAATCAAGGTACAAAACGGAGTTATCAGTTAGTTT
>CAZCEB010000345.1:0-1544 GCA_964497305.1 uncultured Muribaculaceae bacterium
CCGCGCACCATTTGATCAGCCTTACGTGGATCTACGCCAAGACGCACATCAATATCAAGCGACGCATCAAATTTTGTAAAAGTAATTTCTTTTACTTTTGCTGCCGCTTCCGCAAGAGTGTAAGTCTTCCCAGCTTCAATCTTCTCTAAAGCCAACTTTTGATTTTTTGTAAGTTTACCCATTTCAATTGAAGTTTATTAGTTATTTTCAGGGAATGCCCCTTTTACGGTGATACCCATACTTCTGGCTGTTCCGGCAACCATACGCATTGCCGATTCCACAGTAAAACAGTTCAAATCAGGCATTTTGTCTTCAGCAATAGCCTTTACCTGGTCCCAAGTGATTTCCGCAATTTTTGAGCGGTTGGGTTGAGCAGAACCACTTTTTTTCTTTGTTGCTTCAAGTAATTGAATAGCAACAGGTGGTGTCTTCACAACAAAATCAAAGCTCTTATCAGTGTAATAAGTAATTACAACTGGAAGCACTTTGCCTGCCTTGTCCTGGGTACGGGCATTGAATTGCTTGCAAAACTCCATGATGTTAATACCCTTAGAACCCAATGCAGGTCCTACTGGCGGTGATGGATTTGCTGCTCCACCTTTAATCTGCAATTTGATCTGTCCAGCAATTTCTTTAGCCATTTTTAATCTTAATTTAGATAGTTATAAACGCGAAAAGTCTTTTCAAGTGCGTAACCACAATCCATTATTCTCGCTCAACTTGCGAATTTTCCAACTCAAGAGGTGTTTTGCGGCCAAATATTTTGACCATAACTTTAAGTTTCTTCTTTTCGGCATTAACTTCTTCTATCACACCTGAGAAACCATTAAATGGACCATAGTTCACTTTTACTGTTTCTCCAACAATGTAATCATTAACTCCTTCATCGGTCAAATCGATAAATTCGTCAGCAGTACCAAGCATGCGCTTAACCTCACTTTCACGCAAAGGCTCAGGTTTTGCATCTTTGCCTTTACCTTTAAGGAAGTCAATCACATTTGTGGTATTACGAAGTTCATGCATAACTTCTCCGTGAAGAATTGCTTCAACAAAAACATAACCGGAATAAAGGTTCTTTTCTTTTACAACCTTTTTTCCGTTACGCATTGTAAGCACCTTTTCAGTAGGAATCAAAACTTGAAAAACGTAATTGCCAAGATCTGTGTTCTTAATAGCAGCATCAAGAACTTCTTTTACCTTAGCTTCTTTACCTGAAATGGCACGTAACACATACCATGCTCTTTTTTCCTCAGCCATTGAATTCCAATTTAAGTTATGCGCCTAAACCGTAAATTAAGTGCATAAAGTTATCAACCAATAGATCCATCGCAAAAATTATAAGTGATATAATAATGGAAGCGATCATCACTATAATTCCACTCTTGATCAATTGCTTCTTGGTAGGCCAAGAAGTCTTATAGCGCAATTCGGTATAAGACTCCTCAATATTCGTAAGTAGTTTCAATTTTTTCATTATTTTCTTTACTTTGCACGGGATGAGAGACTCGAACTCCCGACACCTGGTTTTGGAGACCAGTGCTCTA
>CAZCEB010000346.1:0-1531 GCA_964497305.1 uncultured Muribaculaceae bacterium
TTGATAATATGTTGTCTCGTTATGACTTGACAACAGAGCAACATAAACGAAATGCTATCTTTGAAGTTAATCAACAAATAATACTTGCTGGATTGTATGCAGGTGGCTTTTTTGAATCAGCGGCTTTTTATGGAGGAACTTGCTTGAGGATTTTTCACGGATTGCAACGTTTCAGCGAGGATATGGATTTCTCGCTTCTTGCTCAAGATGAAAATTTTGATTTCACAAAATATTTCCCGTCTATAGTTGATGCATTTGCTATGGTAGGGAGAGAGGTGGAAATAAAGAAAAAGGATAAGAAGAACTTTGGGAAGGTGGAATCGGCATTTCTAAAGGATAATACCGATGTATACGACATTACATTTCAAACAGAAAAATCTATTAAGATAAAAATTGAAGTTGACACATGTCCACCATTAAATTTCAATACTGAGCAAAAACTTCTACTACAACCTCATTCTTTTATGACTCGATGCTTTACTTTGCCTGATTTGTTTGCTGGCAAAATGCACGCGTTAGTTTATCGAGCATGGAAGAATCGGGTAAAAGGGCGTGATTGGTATGACTTTGAATGGTATGTGCGACACAATGTACCGCTTGATTTTGCTCATTTGACTGAACGTTGCCGACAATTTAATAATGAAGAAATTACTTCCGAGTCGTTTAAAACGATGCTTTTGGAGCGTCTTGCTACAACCGACATCAAGCTAGTAAAAGCCGATGTATTACCATTTGTTCGTAATCCCAAGGAACTTGATATTTGGTCAAACGAGTATTTCGTTCAATTAGCTGAAATGATTAAATTTGAGTAATCCCTCATTTCTTGCATATTTTAGTTAAACATCTTACCTTTGTAGATATCATTTTATATAGATTAATATGCAGATATTCAGAAAACTTAATTGTTTCTTGTTTTTAATCATATTCTCATTTTCTTGTCTATCGGCAAGCATTCTTGAGTTGCCCGTTAAAAACATTAATGGCAAAGATTATTATTACTATAAAGTTCAGTCAACCGAGACAATATATTCAATTACTCACAAACTCAAAATTGACAAAGAAGAGATTTTCAAATACAATCCATCTGTTGCCGATGTATTAAGAGCTCACGACATTTTATATTTCCCTGTTTCTGCCTATAACAAGACTACGCCTAACAATAATGACGACTCCAATGTGGAATACATTAATCATCGCATAAAAAAAGGAGAAACATTATATGGCATCTGCAAACAATATAACATTACAAAAGAAACTCTATTTGCTCACAACCCCAAAGCTCGTGATGGCATAAAACATGGTTTCACATTAAAAATTCCTCAAGCAAAACAAGAAATTTATTCTCAACAGGATAGTGAAAAAGTTGAACATTCAAAAGAGAACATCAACAATCAAGATTTTTCACAATTGGTCGATAACACAACGACTACTACTGATTCTGCTGTTATCTCTTCAAACAAAGGCAAAGCCATTAACATTGCAATAATGTTGCCTTTCATGCTTGATGAAAACAAGCCTTCAAAACAAGCAT
>CAZCEB010000347.1:0-1514 GCA_964497305.1 uncultured Muribaculaceae bacterium
ATTCACCAACATCACTCATTGTCTTTGCTGTAGTGCTTACAGTCGGTTTATTAAGTAATTCACTCTCTGTTTGATTATTTTTAAAACCTGAATATGATATTGTCAAAGTCGGATTTTTATCTCCATATATTTTGGCAACATCATTAGCAATAACAGTCAATGGAGCTTTTGTTACAATAAGAGAGCCTTTTTGATATATCAGCGAATAATTGTTATCGGTGATTTCTGCGATTGTTATATCATAAGTCCCAACATTACTATATCTGGTTGCTGAACATGTTGCTATGGGTAAATCCACAAGGTCGTGTTGAGTGTCTCCGTTCTTAAAGCCTGCATAACTAATTGTCAAATCGGGATTCAGCTCTCCATACTCGCGAGTAACATTATCAGCTGAAGCAGTAAGAATTGCTTTGTTCACATTTACTTGTATTTGAGCAGTTGCGCCATTGTAGTTGCGTGTTCCCTCTTGTGTTGCAGTAATTATAACACTGCCGGCTCCTTTAATTGTAGCAGTAGAGCCACTAATTGATATGCGTGAAGGCAACGAAGATGAATAAGTAATTGGCAATTGACGATTTGACACAGCAGATAATTCAAACGGAACATCGCCATAAACCTTGTCGGCGATAGTAGGGAATTCTATTATTTGGTCAGCTTTATTTACTACCAACTGACGTTGTACCGGTGTTCCTTCATAGTAATTATCATCGCTACCGGCATAGGCTGTGATGTAACAAGAGCCGGCACCGACAATTGTGAGTGTTGAGCCTGATATGGTCGCAACCTCGTTATCAGAACTTTCATAACGCACTGATGATGATGAATTGGTATATGCACCCAATTCAATAGCAGGATCGCCATAGGTACATATTGGAAGTTCATTAAACGTAATGTCCTGATAAGATTTTGATACTGTTAGCATTAGAGTTACTGATGCTGCTTCATGATAGAAATCATCACCAGCTTGAGAAGCAGTGATATTGGCACTGCCTGTACCGGTTATATGTACTATATTCCCATTTACTGTAGCTACTGCTGCATTATCGCTTACATAACTTATGGTCAAACCCTTGTCGGTAGTTTTTGGTAAGGCAAAGTCGGAATCACCATAATATTTAGCCGGAATTTCCGACCACACAATTGTTTGTATAGCTTTGCTCACTACTAATGTCTGCGATACTGGATTAGCAGGAAGATAATTTTTGTTCCCGCTTTGATTGGCGGTAATCACAGCTGTTCCCGGCTTGTTTATAACAAGTTTATTGCCATCTACAGTACAAACATCACAATCACTACTATATATAATCTCAAGATTCTTATTTGAATATTGCGCTAATTCCACAGGTGCATCTCCATAGGATTTAGGTGCAATAGCAGGAAAATCAATTGCTTGTGCACAACGATTAACAGTCAGGATTCGGGCGATTGGTGCAGCTGCATAATAGTGAGCATCTCCGGCTTGATTAGCAATTATCTCGGTAGTACCTGCATTGAGTATTGTAACTGTATTTTCT
>CAZCEB010000348.1:0-1495 GCA_964497305.1 uncultured Muribaculaceae bacterium
TATCAACATCCGGATTGGGCATTGTTATTTGCGTTCTTATTTGGGGAATATATACAACGCTTTGGGTTATTGAATTTATCAGCCGGAGTAACCGGTGAATACACCAATACACGTATTGTAGATAGTGATAACAAGGTAGAGAATTTTTTATTGCGTCCGCGTGTAACAGCCAGCTATCGTCTTAGTGATGTTTCGCAGTTAAGACTGATTTTCAATACCTATTCGGGAACTCCGTCGTTGAGCCAAATGGCATCAATAGCGCAAGATATTGATGGATTGCAAATGCAAGTGGGTAATGCCAATTTGAAACCATATAATAATTATCGGTTAACATTGCAATATAATTATAGCAGTAAGCTCATAGCCTGCCAATTGTCAACGTTTTATTACCGAACACCTAATGCGATTATGGATTATCGTTATTGGAATGAAGAGGGAAAAATAGTAACTTCCTATGCTAATCAGAGTGGTTTTACTTCATGGGGAGTGCAACTTGCTCCGCGAGTTACGATAGTTCCCGGTTGGGTAACTTTGAGTGGGACGTTACGTTTCCATAGAGACTATACACGAGGGATGGGATATCGTCATTGCTTGAGCAGCATTAATGGTAGTGGACAGTTACAAGTTACTCACTATGGTATGACATTGACTGCTCAATATCATAAGGGGAGCAAATCATTGTGGGGTGAAGCGTTGAGTGAAGGCGAAACAGTCAGTATTGTGGGATTAGGTTATCGATGGAAAGGTTTTAGCTTTGATGCCGGAGTGATGATACCTTTCGGACGATATAGTCAGGGAACTGAAACATTAAATCGCTATGCCTATGTGAAACGCACAATGCGCACTAAAGCTGTTGAGCAGATGCCGTTTATCTCAGTGTCATACAATGTCGACTGGGGACGCAAATCTCGTCAGACCTCCAAACTTATTGATAGCGATGCCGGAGTACAACAATCATCTTCAGCCGGCAAGTAATAAATTAGTCCATTAGAATAATAAAAAATGAGGTTGTGCCAATTTAATTGTAGCACAACCTCTTGCTGCTTCTATTTCAAAATTAATTGTTCTGATAATAAATATTTAGGTTGTTTAATTGATATAGACTATCAAAATCAAGATTATTGAGTTCTCTCAATGTACTTAAATCCAGAAAAAGAGTGTCTGAGCCATTCCAATATTTTAAGTTTCCATTGTTGAGAAATTGATAAGTCGTAATATTTCTATTTCGTCTTTTTTGTGGATAGTTATCGGTATTCTTTATTTCTACGGTAATAAGCCATTGTCCTTTCCATTCGCAATCATCTATATCTCTTTTTAAAAGATATTCCATAGAACAATTGTTTTCTCTGAAGATGAGATGATACATTTTTCCATCTTTACGAGTGTATTCAATGGCATTTTGCGAATCTTTGATAAAAGCTTTCTTTACTTTTTGAAATTCTTCTTCTCCGGTAAAACGTATTACTTTAGAAATCTTATAAGCTTTTTTTGTTTT
>CAZCEB010000349.1:0-1462 GCA_964497305.1 uncultured Muribaculaceae bacterium
TCAAATTTGAGATTATCCCAAGGAGATGAATTCGCAATCATATACCAACGAACAGGGTCAGAACCAAATTGTTCAATCGCTTCAAATGGATTAATTGCATTACCCAGACGTTTAGACATCTTGTTTCCATCTTTATCTAGAACAAGTCCATTAGAAATAACAGCCTTATATGCAACCGAATCAAATACCATTGTTGCTATTGCATGAAGCGTAAAGAACCAACCACGAGTTTGATCAACTCCTTCTGCAATAAAATCAGCTGGATATAATTCGCCACTATCAAGTCCTTCTTTATTCTCAAACGGATAATGTAACTGAGCATAAGGCATTGCTCCAGAATCGAACCACACATCAATCAAATCCAGTTCTCGATGCATTGGTTTCCCTGTTGCTGACACCAAAATAATATCATCAACATATGGACGATGAAGATCTATTTTTTCATAATTCTCTGCATCATAAACACCTGGAATAAATCCTTTTTCTTTATAAGGATTTGTAGGCATAACACCAGCGGCAACAGATCTTTCAATTTCACTATATAATGTTTCTATGCTATCAATGCATATTTCTTCTGTTCCATCATCAGTTCTCCATATAGGCAATGGTGTTCCCCAATAACGACTGCGCGACAAATTCCAATCTTGAAGATTTTCCAACCATTTTCCAAATCTTCCGCTACCTGTAGATTGAGGTTTCCATTTTATTGTTTGGTTTAATTCCATCATGCGCTCACGAGCAGCTGTAGTGCGAATAAACCAACTATCCAAAGGATAATACAACACTGGTTTATCTGTTCTCCAACAATGAGGATAATTATGCACATGCTTTTCAATTTTAAATGCACTACCCTCTTGTTTCATTTCAAGAGCAATAACCACATTTAAATCTTCTGCTTTTGAGGCAGAAACCTCATCATATTTCCCATCTGGATTAAATTGAGGGTCATACGCATTCTTAACATAATCACCTGCATGTCGAGAATACTCGGCTTTATTTACACAAATCGAAACAAATTCATCAGCACATTCATCAATGGTATAGTATTTTCCTGTCAAATCAACCATTGGACGAGTTTCACCCTTTTTATTTATCATGAACAAAGATGGGATACCTGCAGCCTTTGCAACTTTTGCATCATCAGCGCCAAAAGTTGGAGCAATGTGCACAATACCGGTACCATCCTCTGTTGTTACATAATCACCAGGGATTACACGAAAAGCTATTTCAGACAATTCCACAAACTTATCTTTACCAACATTAAAGCACTTATCAGAATTCTCTGTTGAATATTCCTTTACAAACGTAGCAGAATTACAATCTACTTTCTCCAATGGTTTAACCCATGGCATCAATTGATTATAGCCCATTCCAATAAGATCTGCGCCAAGATATTCTCCTACAACGCGATAAGGGATGACTTTATCTCCTTGTTTATAATCTTCCAATGGGATATCTGCAC
>CAZCEB010000350.1:0-1461 GCA_964497305.1 uncultured Muribaculaceae bacterium
TTCATGCATCATGATAAAAAGAATGAATCGGAGGAAATTAACTTCACGCTTCTTGGGAATGTAGGGAATGTGCATATTGACTGCAATTGTTCTGAAGAAGAAATAAAATCAGCACTGGACATTTATCGCGATTTATTGCACATTTAACTTATATTAAACAAATAGTTGTCGAGTTAAATAGTTTGTTGTAATTTTGCAAAATAATAAAAACGATATATGGATATAAAACAAACAATGCGAGAAATCCTTGAAGCAGAGAGTATCGCAATTAAAAATATTCCTATTACAGACGAATATGTAAAAGCCGTAGATGCGATTATTGAACATGTTCACAATCGTGGAGGTAAGCTCGTTACATCGGGAATGGGAAAAGCAGGTCAAATCGCTATGAATATAGCAACAACATTTTGCTCAACCGGAACTCCGGCAGTAAACCTTCATCCGAGCGAGGCTCAGCATGGCGATCTTGGAGTTTTGCAACCCAATGATATAATGTTGTTAATCTCAAACTCAGGGAAGACACGTGAGATTATAGATTTGGTCGCACTTGCACGTAATTTATATCCACAAGTCCCATTTATTGTGATTACCGGAAATCCGGAAAGTGAGCTATCTCGCATTGCTGATATTACGTTGTCAACTGGAGGGACTCCTGAGGTGTGTCCTTTGGGTTTGACTCCTACGACATCAACAACAATGATGACAGTAATTGGAGATGTGCTTGTCGTGAATGTGATGCGCATAACAGAATTCACAAAAGCTCAATATGCGCTTCGTCATCATGGTGGGTATTTAGGGGATAAATCTCGTTCAAAGGAATAAACACAAAAAGGAATGTCGACATCACTAAGTAATGGAGCTCCGTCGGGAGCACTTCCCAAAGTGGAAAATATGAGAGTGGCAATTGTTGCTGCTGAGTGGAACGGACACATCACCGGAGCTTTGACAGCCGGAGCTGTTGAATTATTTAAATCTCAAGGTTTTGCAGATGGCGATGTCGAAATTTTTCATGTCCCTGGAGCAGTCGAGTTGACATTTGCTGCATCTCAACTTATCGAAACCGGAAATTTTGATGCAATTATAGTTTTTGGATGTGTTATAAGAGGAGGAACTCCACATTTTGACTACGTGTGTCAAAGTGTAACACAAGGAATAACATCATTAAATGCCGATTGTGATATTCCTGTTATTTTTGGAGTGCTAACTGTTGATTGTGAGCAAGATGCACTTGATAGAGCAGGTGGAAAACTTGGCAATAAAGGAACAGAAGCAGCAGAAACTGCAATTAAAATGTTTGATTTTGTTTGCAAAGTTCGAGAATAATTCTTACCTTTGCACTCGCTTTGGTACTCAAACGAGGACTAAGCAAATAAAACAATGCCTCTTTAGCTCAGTTGGCCAGAGCACGTGATTTGTAATCTCGGGGTCGTTGGTTCGAATCCGACAAGAGGCTCAAAAAAG
>CAZCEB010000351.1:0-1460 GCA_964497305.1 uncultured Muribaculaceae bacterium
CTCGCGTGTGTGCCGGTGAAACAATGTCGATGGACTTGACTGAGCCTGATGCAGGCTCTGACCTACAGTCAGTAATGCTTAAAGCTACTCCACAAGAAGATGGGACATGGTTGTTGAATGGTGTAAAACGTTTCATCACTAATGGCGATAGCGACATTCACTTGGTACTTGCTCGTTCAGAAGAAGGCACAAAAGATGGTCGTGGCCTTTCAATGTTCATTTATGACAAACGCAATGGAGGGGTAACTGTGCGTCGCATCGAAAACAAGATGGGAATCAAGGGCTCTCCTACTTGCGAACTTGTTTACAAAAATGCTAAAGCAGAGCTTTGTGGCTCTCGTCGTCTTGGTCTTATCAAGTATGTGATGGCATTGATGAATGGCGCTCGTCTTGGTATTGCAGCACAATCAGTAGGTGTTAGCGAAATCGCTTATCGCGAAGCTCTTGCTTATGCTAAAGATCGTCGCCAATTTGGTAAAGCTATCATCGAATTCCCTGCTGTGTCAGAAATCCTTTCAGTCATGAAAGCAAAACTTGATGCATCTCGCACATTGCTTTATGAATGTTCTCGTTTTGTCGATATGTACAAAGTATATGAAGATATCGCAAAAGAACGCTCATTGACTGCTGAAGAACGTCAAGAAATGAAATATTACAGCCGTTTTGCTGATGCTTGTACCCCATTGATCAAAGGAATGGGTAGTGAGTATTGTAACCAAAACGCATACGACTGTATTCAAATCCATGGTGGCTCAGGTTTCATGAAAGATTATGCTTGTGAACGTGTTTATCGTGATGCCCGCATCACTTCAATCTATGAAGGAACAACACAACTTCAAGTTGTTGCGGCAATTCGCCACGTCACAACAGGTACATATCTTAATTTGATTAAGACTTACGAAGCTGAAGAAGTTTCTGTAGCATTGCAACCATTGAAAGATAATCTTGCAGCGATGACTGCTAAATATGAAGCAGCTGTAGCTAAGGTTACAGAGGTTAAAGATAGTGCTTACAACGACCTAATGGCTCGTCGTCTTGTAGAAATGGCAGGAAACATCATCATGGGACACTTGTTGTTACTTGATGCAACTCGCAATGAAGCGTTTGTAAAATCTGCAACTGTTTACAACAAAATGGCTCAAGCTGAAGTTGCTAAACACGCTGATTTCATCAACAGTTTTGATCCTGCTCAAACAGCCCTCTATCAAGCATAATTCCAAACAATACTTGATAAATGACAACGCCAATGCAATCCTGCATCGGCGTTGTTGGTTTATAAATCAAGTTGTAGTTATAATGTGACTTTGAATGTCTTGTCAGCTACTTTAACGATGTATAGACCTTTGTCTGCAACAGAGATAGTTGTGTCATTGCCGGAATAAACGAGTTGTCCGTTAATGTTGTAAACCTCTATTGAGTCATCTTTTACACCCTTTATGATGATATCATTCCCTTTTGAT
>CAZCEB010000352.1:0-1453 GCA_964497305.1 uncultured Muribaculaceae bacterium
GGCCTTGCAATCATCGGTACAGAACGTCATGAATCTCGCCGCGTTGACCGTCAGTTGCGTGGTCGTTCAGGACGCCAAGGAGATCCGGGCTCATCAGTATTCTATGTTTCATTTGAAGACCAATTAATGCGTCTCTTCGCAACCGACCGCGTAATGAAGATGCTCGACACTCTCGGATTGAAAGAGGGAGAGATGATTGAGTCCAAAATGGTAACTCGTGCTATTGAAAATGCTCAAAAACGTGTAGAAGAAAACCACTTCGGTGTGCGTAAACGCTTGCTTGAATATGACGACGTTATGAACAAGCAACGCACCTACATCTATTCTCGACGCAATCACGCATTGCTCGGTGAACGTGTGGGAATCGACATTGCCAACATGCTTTACGATACAATCGAAAACATCGTAAATACATACGACTCACCTAACGATTATGCTGATCTTGCTCTCGAATTGTTCAAAGTTCTCACTATCGAGACTCCATTTACCGAAGAACAATTCAAGAACATGAGCAAAGATGATGTTATTGACAAGATTCATGCTGCAGCCAACGAGTCATTCCAACGCAAAGGCCAACACATCATCGATGTTGCTCTTCCGGTTATCAATCAATGGGCTGAAACACATGAATTAAAAGGTAAAATACTTGTCCCCATTACTGATGGTCGTCGTTTCTTCAACCTTCCTGTTGACATCAAGGAGGCTTACGAATCAGGATGTAAATCAATCGTGAAAGAGTGGCACAAAGCGGTGTTGCTTGTTACAATCGATGAATTGTGGAAAGAACACCTTCGCGAACTTGACCAATTGCGTCAATCAGTACAAAACGCGTCATACGAACAAAAAGACCCATTGGTAATCTACAAAGTTGAGTCATTCCACATGTTTGAAGCAATGCTTAACAACCTCAATGTTAAAGCACTCTCAACATTGATGCGCGGACAAATCCATGTTCAACAACGCCCTGCCGATGAGGAACAACAACGCCAACCTCAAGTGCGTGAAGCTATGCCTGAACGCCCAACTGATTATTCACGTTACCGCACTTCTAAGGAAGAGAATCTTCCGGGAGAAGCAGCTCAACGTCAAGCAGCAGGCATGCCACAAGGACAACGTCCACGTCCTGAGCCCATCAAAGCCGGGCCCAAAATCGGACGCAACGATCCATGTCCATGTGGTAGTGGCAAGAAATACAAAGCCTGCCACGGCAAAGGTCTATAATCTCTAAATTACATAGAGCTATATACAACCCAACGGTGTCGTTTCCTCGACACCGTTTTTTTAATATCCCACCACTATTATTAAAATATGATATAAAAAACATCTCTGCCGTAACACGACAGAGATGCTATATTTCATAATCTCAAGATTATGACCTACTCCCATTCGATTGTGGCTGAGGGTTTTGGCGACATGTCATAGCATACGCGGTTGACATTCTTCACCTCTTTCA
>CAZCEB010000353.1:0-1433 GCA_964497305.1 uncultured Muribaculaceae bacterium
TGCTAATGGCTATAATGGAGTCGCTCCCGGAGCTGAAATTGTAGCAACGACAAGCGATTTATATGATGGAACAATTCTTGCAGGAGTTGAAAATGTAGTCGAGTATGCCAAAAACGTAGGGAAACCGGTAGTAGTAAACATCTCAATCGGTTCATATATTGGCCCTCATGATGGAACAAGTCTATTTTGCCAATATTTGGATAAAATAGGTCAGGACGCGATAATATGTATGTCGGCAGGTAATGAAGGAGCAAGACCTAATGTTTTAAAAATGGATTTTATTCAAGATAATAATGAATTTAAAACATTTGTTTTTGATACAAAAAAATGGGTCGGCATTAATTTTAAAGGCTATGCCGATTTTTGGAGTGCTGATAATCGAGAATTTACGGCAGCAGTTTGTATCTATGATAGAACTACTAAGCAGATAGTATATACATCTCCATTTGTCGGTGGTGAGGACTTAAAAGAATGGGGTATGGCATCAATGAATTATTATACGGAAGGTGATGACCACTTGTATTATTTTAATGGGTATGTGCGCATATATTCGGAATTGAATACAGAAAATCAACGATATAACATAATGCTCTCATATTTAATTGATAATATTGAAAAAGAGGGTGTTTATGGACGTTATACTCTTGGAATAATATTAAGAGGGGATATTGGTGTACATGTTGATGGATATGCCGATGGTTCCAATTCTTATTTTACATCGCTTGGTGTTGACGGCTTTATTAATGGGACTTCCGATGGCTCGATAAGTGATTTGGCATGTGGGAAAAATATTATTGTAGTGGGATCAAGCAATTCAAAAGGAGAGGCAACAACAATAGGAGGAGAAGAAAAAAAATATAATTTGACGGAGGGAGATATTTCGTATTATAGTAGTTATGGTAGATTGATAGATGGGCGCTGTTTACCTCATCTTTGTGCACCTGGAGCTTGGGTAACATCTTCAATAAGCACACCTTTTGTTATGCAACAAAGTGAAGAGTACAAATCTTCTCTCGCAACAAAAGCATCGATAGATGATATCGATTATTATTGGATTACCGAATGTGGAACATCAATATCATCACCATTGGCTGCCGGTGTTTTTGCATTGTGGTTGCAAGCTGATCCCGAATTAACTGTTGAGGAAGTTAGAGAAATTGCAATGTCAACAGCATCGCAAGACGTCCCGGATATAAACAATCCACAGTGGGGTGCTGGAAATATAGATGCTTTGGCAGGTCTAAAAGAGGTTATATCACGTACTGATGTTCGAAATATTGAAATGGATAGGCGAATCTTATTTGAATTTATATATTCGCATAGTGTTAAGGTATCAGTAGTTGGTGCTACCCCTCATCCAGACCCAAAGTGTCCATCATCGACATAATCCGGTCGGAGGAGAACAGACGCATCAGGTCGTCCTGCAGGCTCAA
>CAZCEB010000354.1:0-1428 GCA_964497305.1 uncultured Muribaculaceae bacterium
CACGACTCAATCGCATATATCCATCTTGATTGGTATAATAGACTAAACTATCATATCCTTGTTTATCCCTTATTATCCTTACATAATTTGCTTGTAAATCTTCATCCTCTTTTCTCATTTTAAATAGCCGGCCAAAAGCATCAGAATAAAAGCCAATAATTTCTCTATCAGCAATTTTTTTAGGATTAAAACAATATATGATTTCATTATTGGAATTTAATGCTCGTTCTTGAAATACTTCATTATCTCCCACAAAGTAAAACTGACAAATAGTCATTAGTTCTTTTTGCCACTCTTCATCAGCAAATACATCTGCTTCATCATAATTTTTTATTAAATAATTACCATTAAATCCTTCTGTAGTCAAATTCCCATATCCATCAAAGGCTTGTACTAATGTCCAATTCCCTGATTTATTTTTTCTTGAAAACTTATAATAATATGGTAACTTTTGGGCTTGTTCCTTTGATAGTTCTTTTCCTACTCCATCCCACCAACCATTTTTTCGAACAATTTTGGCATATAATGCAGAATCTTCATTTTCAATTTCCTCAATAGTAATCATATCATTTTTTACCATCTCATCATTTACCATCTCATCATTAGGCGATAACTGTTGTATGCTTCTCCTCGAACGTTGTGCAAATGTATCTTCACATACAAATAGTGATGCAATTAAAAATAGGATTATATTAAATTTCACATACTTACGTTTCATTGTAATTCTATTTTATTTTTTAATATTCTACTTTCTTCTTCTGTTAATGCATAGATATAATATGCTTCTTTTTCTCTTGAAACGCCATCTCTTTTTATGCGTTTCTCTATTCTATCATAAGATACAAGGATTCCTACATTAGGTCGAAGAACAGTAATCATAATGGAATCTTTTTTTGATCTGTTCCATTCTTTTTGTAATAATATCTCAGAATTTCCCAATTTCCATTTACCTAATCTTATTATCCTATCTCCATCACGAAATCCATGAATATATAATAGACTTTCTTTATCTAAAATATGAAGATATGGAACTACAATTTCTTTTGATATATCATCTTCATTGAAAACATTTTGACAATACATATTTTCTATTTTAATCGTATCATTTCCATACAACATTAAATTTCCTTTAAAATTTATATATTCGATTTTCTCATAACTATGATCATATGAATCATAATATATCGAAGAATTATTCCATTCATCAACAGCTTCTACACTTTTAAAATTCCCATCTACATCAATTTTATAATGCAATTTATAATAGGCATAACCCTCTTCTTCCCAATCAGAACAACGAACAGGATGACCATAGCCATCAACACCCATTACAGCCTGGGCTATTATAGTTCCATTTAAATAGTAATACATCATTGACTTTATTATAGAGCCATCGACATCAAACAATCTATAATATAGCTCATTGCC
>CAZCEB010000355.1:0-1424 GCA_964497305.1 uncultured Muribaculaceae bacterium
TCCATAAAACTATTTTATATGAAAGCTCCATCTAAAAAAACAATCATACGCTCACTCCTATTTATAATCTCGGTGGGTATCATATTATATTTCTTGCCACGAAATAATGAACGGCAATATATCTATGAGATAAATCGACCCTGGAGCTATTCTCTACTTACCGCTCCTTTTGATATCCCCATACAGCTTGATTCAATCAGAGCTCATGAGGTCAAAGACAGTATTGACAACGTTTTTATTCCTGTTTATAAACGCAATACTGAAGAAAGCAAAGCCGCGATTGAAGCATATACTATTGCTTTAAATTCCAACAAGTCAATATCCTCTCTTGAGAAGACAATACTAATAGGAGCATTACGAGAAACATACAACAATGGTATTGTTGATATAAACACCTATAATGCAATTAAAGCGGGAAAACTTTCTCGCATGAGATTTATAAATGGAAATCGCTTAATAAATACTCCGACAACTAAATTTTTATCAGCACGCAAAGCTTATGAAAGTATAGATAGTTTACTCAAGTCAAAGTCATTTAACACTCCTATCTCGTCAACTGAGATTTCTAAATTCCTAACTCCCAACGTTGTTTTTGACTCAGTAGAGACCAAACGCCTGTATCAAGACATTTATCAAAAAGCAATGGCACCTATAGGTATCATTCAATATGGAGAACGCATTATTGACCGAGGCGAAAAAATAACTCCTCAACTATATACGATATTACAAACCTACGAGAAAATGTCGTTGGAACGTAAGGGCAACAAACATCAACTAATATACCCGATTTTGGGACAAACACTTTTTATTCTCATTTTGCTATCAGCATTATTCTACTACTTATATTTCATTCGCAATGAGATATTTGAGAATATACGCGCAATGCTTTTTATCATGCTCATGGTAGTGGGATTTGTGTTATTTGCCATTGCAATGAAAAACACATTTGCCAATGGCTTGTATCTTGTCCCATTTACGATTATCGCCATCATGATGGTTGTATTCTTTGATTCTCGAACAGCATTATTCTGCTTGATTATAGAAACAATGCTATGCTCAACAATAGCCAACGTTGCATTTGAATTTATATTTGTACAATTCATTGCCGGAGTAACTGCTATTTATTCACTAAAGGAACTCACAAAACGCTCCCAACTCATACAAACAGCGTTTCTTGTCTTTGCCGCCTATAGCCTTTCCTATATTGCGACCGAAGTCATCAGTTCGGGAACAATAGCAGGTATTGATGTACGCCTATTGGGAGTTTTTGCCATAAACTCTGTGCTTATATCATTTGCCTACATCCTAATTTTTGTTTTTGAAAAACTATTTGGATTTACATCTATTGTTACTTTGGTAGAGTTATCTGACATAAATAATCAATTGCTACGAGAACTGTCAGAAGAGTGTCCCGGTACATTCCA
>CAZCEB010000356.1:0-1418 GCA_964497305.1 uncultured Muribaculaceae bacterium
TATAGGTGATCGTTTCCGGCAAATTTAAACTATTATATCCTATTTTGGAAATTTTGCGGTTTAAATCTCGAGTCATGTTGCCGTTTTTGTCCCAGGTGTATTCGGTAATGATATTTTTGGGAAAACATTACTGTTTTTTTACTATTACGATTGAATCTAAGACATCATTCGCTACTGTCGTGGAATCTTTAACGGTGGAATTATCATTTATTCTTACCATATAGAAGGTAATTGTGTCAGGAGGTAATTGTTTTCTATATATTTTATATATCTTACAATCTTTGTTTTCCGGATTATTGTGATCAGCAGTTTGACGAATAACCCCGGGTTCATTAAAACCCCACCATTCTTGACATCCTTTCATATAATTACTCGTTATTATATTAACGAAATAATTTGAATCTGAAGAAATAGATCTTTCAACGTATGCATACTTTAATTCAGTCCCTACAGAATCTAATAAATTGATTTTTCGTGAGGATATTATATCATATTCACAGACAAACAGACTATCTGCTTTTGAATCCTCCATCGTAAATGTCCCACGATAGCCAGGATACCAAAGTTTTGAAAGTTCTGCTTCTATTATTTTTCCTTCTAAATACAAAAAGCCAAAACTTAATATTGTACAACTTACATACATCAGCGATAATTTATCAAATTGTTTGCCCTTTATGTAATCCCATGTGTAATTCAACAATAAACAGAACCACCCCATCATACTAAATAGAAAAATCGGAATAGATAAAAATATTACACCTATCCACGTAAAAAGCAAGGTTAATAAAAACGTTATTACTAAAACTAATATTGTATATCTCATAAGTGCTATGGTTTGACTATTTTACCTGAATTAATATGAATTATATTATAAAATATAATTTTGGGAATTAAATTAGATATAATTTGAGTTTCTGCATATTTGGTATGTGTTTTTGCACTAATATATCCAGGATTTTTTCCGGCGGCAGATAATGCCTCTTGTACCATTACTGCACAATTTTGTCCTACAACGCAATAATCCTTAGCTAATTCTTTTTCTGCTCCTGCTATTGCCGCTTTATCTTCTTCTTTAGTGCTTTGTATCAAATAGCCGATCGTATATTTATTAGTTCCAGGTTTTGTATCATGTTCATTCTCCTCATGTTCAAAAAATTCTTCTATACTTTTAAAAGGTCCGACCCCTTTTTGATTCTTCTTTTCACTATTTTCATCTGACGGCGCTCCTTTTATCCCCAAGTTTTCATCAGTGCCATTTTTTGACCATAAGGACCATGAGCCATCTTCGTTTTGTATTAATATCGCCATGTGTCCTGCTCCCATTGCTCCATCTGGTTGAAGTAGCACACATATATCCATTCCCGTAGGGTCGATATATAAAATTGGGTTGTTGGCACAGTAGGCATAGGGGGATATAT
>CAZCEB010000357.1:0-1409 GCA_964497305.1 uncultured Muribaculaceae bacterium
GATGCCATTAATGAATGTGTCAAAGCATCAATACCCCCTTTGGATGCAGCATAACCTTCTGTTCCAGGCTCACTCATCTTATATCTCGTAGAGCAAATATTAATTATTCGCCCATATTTAGGTTGCTTTGACAACGATTGGCGATGTATTGCTAATCGACGAGAAGTTACAAATGTCGGGCGGAGATTTGTAGCAAGAATCTTGTCAAAATCTTCAATCGACGTATCTGTCAACGGAGCAAAATTACCAACACCAACATTATTTATAATCACGTCAATATCCCCCCACTCCTCTATCACTCGCATTAGACTCGCATCAAGGGCATTTGCGTCTGCAACATCAATTGGATAGAATTTAGCTCCGGTAGCCTGGGCTGTCGCTGTACCAGCTTTTGTATCATTATCACAGAAAGCAACCTTACAATCAGCATTACGAAACACTTTGACAATAGCACGACCTATTCCCTTTGCGCCACCGGTAATAAACACTCTACGCGAAGGAAACTTTACGTTTATCGTTCCCGGCTTAGCCCCGCTTGGAGTACGTTTTACAGAATGTCGTTGCATATTTCCGCTACGATACTCATCCATCTTCCTCTCCAAATAATTATCTGCCATAATGTTAGCTATTATTCTTTTTGCTATTCATCACAAATTCAGCATATTCCCAATCATCAGGAGTATCTAAATCAATACTATCCATTACCGACATCACATATTTTTTACACTTAGCAAACTGAGATATCGGTTTTTCGATTAAAGAATTTACATTCATCACATATATAGCCCCATTATATTCCCATACTTGCGGACAATCTTGACGTCGAGTATATTTACCATCCATGATATTTTTCAAATATCCATCACAATCTTCTCTAAACATCACATAATATGGGTTACTACGAGCCTGACAAACCGAAACAACCATATCGCAATCAGTAGTATATAATGACAATGCTTCGGCTATGTGCTTAGATGTGCGCATTGGAGAAGTTGGTTGTAATAATACAACAACATCATATTCATAACCTTTAGTCTTATAATAATCAAGCGCATGCAATATCACCTCATAAGTACCTGAATTGTCATTAGCCAATTCATCCGGGCGCATAAAGGGGACATTTAAGCCATATTCTTTTACGGCATTTGCAATACCTTCATCATCGGTACTGACACATATATCCTCTTCGTTATTAGCTATTCCTCTCGCTGCATCTATTGCATAATATATCAGCGGTTTCCCGCCTAATAATTTTATATTCTTACCGGGAATACCTTTAGAGCCACCACGAGCTGGAATTAGAAACAATATTTTCATCGCTTAATATATTTAATAAATTCCTGCGCCTTCTTGTAGTCTTCATGGCGTCCAATATCAATCCAATACCCAACAATTGGGAATGACGTTAC
>CAZCEB010000358.1:0-1407 GCA_964497305.1 uncultured Muribaculaceae bacterium
GATGAATAGAAATTTTTAAAAGAAAGCGAAACATTGTATAAGCTATCAAGATAAGGCGTTAATTCTTTTTCCTGTCCAAAAGATTTCATCAGATGTGCCGACATTGATTCCATCAAAATTATAATTATGTTTTTTTGATTTTTAATACTATTTGACGATTGAATATTACGTGCAATGGGGGATATGTTTTCTAATCCTTGGCGATTGAGTAATATTTGTACATTTTTAATAGCCTCGTCGTCAGAAATTAGTTCAATCGGCTTATTCTCCTTGCGCATGTCATCAAGTGTGCTTGTTAGAAGATTGAATGTGGGGTTGATGCCTAATTGGTTGAGGAACGGATCTTGGCAATAATAAGCTTGACTTACTTTAATAGGGTTGTAACCAGTGCGTCCTCTAATTCCGAATAGACATAATCCAATACAGGCTATTCCCATTAATATTGTAAATACATAGTTTTTAATCCCCTTTGGGGGTGCAAGCGACATTGTAATGCCGTAAAATTGTTTAGTTATTTTTATTAGAATAATCCAAAATAATGTAACTGCAACAACAAAGCCTATAATGGGAATATAATAGGATGATTCTTGAAATATCATACCGCCGGTAGTCGTTCCGTATCCCATCCAATTGAAAATAGAGGAGTTTATATTATTAAAGAAATAATCAAAATAAGGAATATTGGATGCTGATATCAAGAATGTTACTGAGAATAAAACACCCAGAATTGTAGTACATATATTATAAATAATACGTGGAATTTTATTAAATAGGCTTGATAGACATATAATGGTTAATGGTAATATCGTAATGTAGCATGCGATGACATTATCAAACCATATTCCTTTGATAAAAGCAATCGATTTAGTGGTAAAACCTATTTCCGACGGAAATTCATAGTTGATTGATAAGAATAGAGATAGTCTAAATATAAATAATACAAATATAGCAATAATGTGTATTGATGCGAGATATAGTAATGAATATCCTAATCGTTTCATGTTTATGTCTTTTTCTATTTTCGAGGAGCAATTATGCGCTCTCCAAGATATTTTGCTAACTCTTTTTTTATTAGATTTAGTTCGATGTTTTTTGCCATTAAATTGCGAGTAACATCAGCGTCTTTTGTTATATTTTTATCTTTTAGCATGTTTTGTATTTCACGTATGTTACAATCGATAATGGCATCTTTCCATTCGCAAATAGCTCTTGGGATAAGTTCCGTTAATTTGTCTTGTTCAGTTTCTATTTTTGCGTACTTAGTGTGTACTTTGCTTAAGACGTGTCGTTCGCTAATTAGGTCGGTTGTAATACGCCTAATATTATCATTGGGGGACGATACCAATATTTTTTCAATATACAAAGCACTGAAATTGGCTAAATCTTTTAAATATTCATTATTGACAC
>CAZCEB010000359.1:0-1399 GCA_964497305.1 uncultured Muribaculaceae bacterium
AATCGCTGAGAGCACTTTGTTCGTCGCCAATAGCTCCGGGAATGAGTCGCACGATGGCGTCGGCAATAATCGCAGCAGGGAGTTCTCCACCTGTGAGTACGTAGTCGCCGATTGTGATTTCTCGCGTGATTAAATGTTCGCGTATGCGGTAATCAATGCCTTTATAGTGCCCACAAAGGATGATGATGTTATCGAGCATGGATAGGCTATTGGCCATTGGTTGGTCAAAGGTTTCTCCATCGGGAGTAGTGAAAATGACTTCATCATAGTTGCGTTGGCTTTTGAGGTGGGAGATTGCTCGATCGATAGGCTCAATCTGCATTACCATCCCGGCCTCTCCGCCAAAAGGATAGTCATCGACTTTGCGGTGTTTATTGGTTGTGTAGTCTCGCAGGTTGTGTACGACAATTTCTGCAAGACCTTTATCTTGCGCGCGTTTTAAGATGGAACAGCCGAGAGGTGATTCAAGCATCTCCGGCAGAACGGTTAGGATATCTATTCGCATTGAAAATCTTTTTTATGTGGCAAAGATAGTGAATAAGGCTAAGATAACAAAAACCACGAAATACACATTAATTATATATAGATGATTTTACTATGATTCTTCGGATGGGCTACTTCAAGAGGATTAAATGTGAAAAAATATTTAGAATTGCAAAATGATATGAATAAAAGCTAATGAAATAACTTTATTCTAAATTATTGTATTAGATTTGTATGAAATATAGTGGATAGATGCCTCTATTCGCGATATTGGCGCTATTTATTAGTTAATAAAGAGTATTAAAATTGACCCTAAAAACGAAGAAAGACTAAATGGCAGACCATGAAAATGCTGTTAAAAAAACAAAAGGAATCAGTTTGAAAATGCTTGATAATAACCGATTTAATGCGCATTATTGAAAATGCAAGTGATAAATAACCTTGAATATAAACAAATTAAAGTAATTATGAAAAAACAGCTATTGCTTCTGTTATTTTCCCTCTTTGCGGTTGTGGGGTATGCCCGCACTGTGACTGGTACAGTTACTTCTAAAGCCGATGGTGAGCCGTTGATTGGTGTAACCGTTATGGTGAAGGGTGGAGCAGGTACCGCTACCGACTTTGATGGAAAATACTCGATCGAAGTTCCTGACGACAAAGCAGTCTTGAACTTTAGTTATGTGGGTATGAATCCCATGAGTGTTACTGTAGGCTCTCGTAGCGTTGTTGACGTTCAAATGTCTGAAAATTCAACAGTGCTTGAAGAAGTTGTGGTAACAGCTATGGGACAGGTACAAGAGAAGAAAAAACTTAACTTCGCTGTACAATCCCTCAACTCTGATGAAGTTAATGCCGGTCAATCGGCCAACTTCGTTAACTCTCTCCAAGGTAAAGTTGCCGGTGTGCAAGTTTCAAT
>CAZCEB010000360.1:0-1386 GCA_964497305.1 uncultured Muribaculaceae bacterium
CTCTTGATATGACTGCAGTTGTTGATGCTCCTAATGGAAAACTCAAAATCTCTGATATCGTTCTTACTGCTGACCATGTGCTTATAGCAAGTGGTATGTCTAAGAACCAATATAGTGAGTCTTATGTTGAAGAAGGAGAAGTTCGTGGTTCAATTAATATTTACAAATGGTCGCAAGATTCAGTTACAGCTCTTCCCGACTCATGTGAATTGTGGTTCTCATCAGATTATAGTTGTAACTTCTTCCGTGCGTTGCTCGGTAAAACAATCGCTTACTCAGGTACTCTTGAAAATGGTACATTAACAATGACCGCTCCTCACGGTACTGCTACTTCGGAAATTGGTATGCGTTTTGCTCAATTTGTAATCGCTGAAGGTCAAAACACAGGTGCTATACGTTATGATGCTTGGGTTGCTCTTCCTAATAAAGCAAACTTCTATCCTGACGGAATGAGTAGCAATGATGACTTTGAAATGATGATTTCTCCTCTTGGAAATAATAATTTCGTGCTTGATGGTAACCTCATTGCACCATTTGAATGGACTGCTGATGGTGAAGGCTCAGAGCCACAAGTACTTGGCCGTAACGAAGCTGTTAGCAACGTGAAAGCTAATGGTACTAACTATTTCCGCTATGCAGGCAAAGCGTTGATGGTAACTCCTAAAGTTAACGCTGAAGGTCTTGTTGAAGGTATTCAAATGTTTGATATCACTGAAGGTTTCGCAGCAGCTAAAGAAATAGCTCTTGAAGGTACAGCTATCGAACCAACAGCTTATACATACGCATCAGCTCACGGTGAACTTGCTCTTGAACAAGATGCTGAAGAAAACACTATCGGTGCTTCTATCGAATTGTTCCTTGCTGTAGATGGTAAAGTTTACAAGTTCACAGAAACTGACAACTTTGAAACATTCGCTCCTGCTGACGGTGGTACAGCTAACCCATTTGCTTATGCTCTTGAAAGCTCTATCGCTGACGATGTATTGTCAATCAGCTATGCATTGAACGCAGATGCTACAGACGTTAACATCAATGTGAAAGATGCCGAAGGTAATGTCGTTACTACTTCTGCTGAAGGTGCTAAGGCTAAAGGCGCTTACACTGCTGAAATCAGTATTGCTGACTTTGAAGATGGCGACTATACATGGGAAGTTGAAGTAGCAGGTGCAGAAAAAACTGCTGTTGAAACATTCGTGTCTCGTATGTTCTATCACCCACGTGGTGTAGATGTTGATAACAACATGGAAAGCCCTTCATTTGGTAATATTTATGTTACTGAAGGTATGACATCTTCTAAAGCTGCTTATCATAGCAACACTACAACAAGTGGCGGTCTTGGTCTATATGCATTTACTGCCGATATGGATTCAATTATTAACCCGGCTA
>CAZCEB010000361.1:0-1385 GCA_964497305.1 uncultured Muribaculaceae bacterium
TTTCGGCTCGCGACAGCGTCTATGAGTTGAACACGAATTATATTGACTTAACATATGGAAGAAAAAAATTATCTTTTCACTTCTGAATCTGTTTCAGAAGGGCATCCCGACAAGGTTGCCGATCAAATCTCTGACGCCATTCTTGACGAATTTCTGGCTCACGATCCTCAATCAAAGGTCGCTTGTGAAACACTTGTTACTACCGGTCAAGTTGTCATCGCAGGTGAGGTAAAAAGTAATGCCTATATAGATTTAATGGATGTTACTCGTCGAGTAATAAACGGCATCGGATATAACCGCAGCGAATTAAAATTTGATGGAGATGCATGTGGCGTCTTCTCGGCTCTCCATGAGCAAAGTGCCGATATCAATCGTGGAGTAGAACGTGAATCAGATGAAGAGCAAGGAGCCGGCGACCAGGGCATGATGTTTGGCTATGCTTGTAATGACACAGCCAACTATATGCCTCTCCCATTGGATTTAAGCCACTCTCTCCTTAGAGAGCTATCGTCTATCAGACGCAACCTCTCCGGAATGACCTATACCAATGCGTCGGGACAAACTGTCAGCTATCTTCGCCCCGACTCTAAAAGCCAGGTTACAATAGAATATTCGTCTGATGGCAAACCTGTGAGAGTTCACACAATCGTAATCTCTACTCAACACGATGAATTCATCCTTGCAAACGAAGGTAAATCACAAGAACAAGCCGACAAAGAAATGCTTGACATCATAAAACAAGATGTTAAAGATATCTTAATCCCTCGCGTAAAAGCAAGCTTGCCTCAACATGTTCAGGCACTATTTGACGATAATTACATTTTACATGTAAACCCTACAGGCAAATTCGTAATCGGCGGACCTCATGGCGACACCGGTTTAACCGGACGAAAAATCATTGTTGACACCTACGGCGGACGTGGAGCTCATGGTGGTGGCGCTTTCTCTGGAAAAGACCCATCTAAGGTTGACCGTTCGGCAGCCTATGCCGCTCGCCACATAGCCAAAAACCTTGTTGCAGCAGGTGTTACCGATGAAGTTCTTGTACAAGTAGCCTATGCAATAGGTGTTGCCGAGCCGGTGAGTCTATACATCAACACCTATGGCAAAGCAAATGTAAACATGACAGATGCTGAAATATCAGAAAAAGTAAGCAAAATATTTGATATGCGCCCCAATGCAATTGAAAAACGTCTGAAACTACGTGCTCCTATTTACCAAGAGACTGCTTCTTATGGACACATGGGACGTGAGCCTCAAACAATCACTAAAGTATTCTCGTCAAAATATGAACAAGAAAAGACATTGACAGTCGAATTATTCACTTGGGAGAAACTTGACTACGTTGACATCATACGCAAAGAATTTTCAATTTAACGCAGTAT
>CAZCEB010000362.1:0-1365 GCA_964497305.1 uncultured Muribaculaceae bacterium
ATGATACTCCACTCTCACGATAGATGCCGGTGCCAATGTTTTCACTTGATTGATATCAGTCTTACGCCCGTTAATGCGCACCTCAACCGATTCCCCCGCACGACTAATCGTGTTCATTACGGTATTTACAGTCAATGTAGGTATTTGCATATTATTCAGCAAATCAAGTCCATCAGCTGAACGCTTTTTCGTGTCTTCCGAAGGTACATACAAGTCTCTATCGGCTTTACGTATAATGGGAGTTGCTTTTACTGTAACCTCTCCAAGTTCAACACTCTTTTCTGTTGTTTGCTCCTGTGCAGTCATTGGCATTGCCAATACCGATGTTGCCAATGCAATTGCACACAATCCTATTTCCTTTTTCATCGTCATTTGATTTTTTGTTTTCTGTCTATTTGACGCAACAACATTGAAAAAGGATGCACCACCCGCAAAAAAAATGAGAGCATGGCAATTTACCATGCTCTCTATCAGAATTTTATTATCATCTATTATTGTTGTCCTGAAACAGCTACTTCACGTGCAATTTTTGCGACAAGACCTTGAAGCACTTTACCCGGTCCAAGTTCAACAAACTCAGTTGCTCCATCAGCAACCATGTTTTGAACTGATTGAGTCCAACGCACAGGAGCAGTCAATTGCACCAAAAGATTTGCTTTGATTTCAGCAGCATCTGTGTGAGGTTTTGCGTCTACATTTTGGTAAACTGGACACATAGGAGTGTTGAATTGAGTTTTTTCAATAGCTTCAGCAAGTTCAGCACGTGCAGGTTCCATACATGGAGAGTGGAATGCACCTCCCACTTTAAGTTTTAATGCACGTTTTGCTCCGGCAGCAAGAAGTTTTTCACAAGCAGCATCAATTGCAGGCTCTTCTCCTGAGATTACAAGCTGTCCCGGGCAGTTATAATTAGCACACACAACAACGCCATCAACACTTGCACAGATTTCTTCTACAGTTTCGTCGGGAAGAGCTAGTACAGCTGCCATAGTTGAAGGTTTCAATTCACATGCTTTTTGCATTGCCATTGCACGAGCGGAAACAAGACGAAGTCCATCTTCAAAGCTCAACGCTCCGGCAGCAACAAGTGCAGAAAACTCACCAAGAGAGTGTCCGGCAACCATTTCGGGTGCGAAATCATCACCTAAAGTCTTAGCAAGAATTACAGAATGAAGGAAAATAGCCGGTTGTGTAACCTTTGTTTGACGAAGATCTTCGTCTGTACCTTCAAACATCAAATCAGTAATGCGGAAACCCAATATCTCATTGGCTTTCTCAAACATGTCGCGTGCTACAGGATTGTTATCATAAAGATCTTTTCCCATTCCCACAAATTGAGCCCCTTGACCGGGGAAAACAAACGCT
>CAZCEB010000363.1:0-1333 GCA_964497305.1 uncultured Muribaculaceae bacterium
CAAAAAATTAAATCGACAGAGGAAAAATTGCGCTTGCGCCAATTATTGGGTAGTATAAAACCTAAAAATTTTGGCGTAATAGTGCGTACATCAGCCGAGGGAAAACGAGTGGCTGAACTTAATCATGAATTAAAAACACTTTTAAAATGTTGGGAAGATACCATTGCCAAAGCCCAAAAGGTAGATGCTCCTTCTCTCATTTTTGAAGAAGAAAGTCGCATTGTGGGCGTGTTGAGGGATATATTTAGTCCCACTTTTGAAAATATTTTTGTAAATGATGCTGATATTTATAATCAGATATCAAAGTATGTAAATCTCATCGCTCCTGAGCGCCAAGAGATTGTTCAGCTATATGATAAAGACGAACCAATTTTTGATCATTTTAATATAACAAAACAAATAAAATCGTCTTTTGGGAAAACCGTATCAT
This sequence comes from uncultured Muribaculaceae bacterium, assembly GCA_964497305.1. GTDB lineage: Bacteria > Bacteroidota > Bacteroidia > Bacteroidales > Muribaculaceae > RGIG4079. Next base: position 431 of record CAZCEB010000363.1, read on the forward strand.
TTAAGTCAGGCGCATATATTATTATTGAGCACACAGAAGCTCTGCATGTGATAGATGTAAATTCAGGTAATAGATCTAAGGCAAGTAATGACCAAGAAAGTAATGCCTTAGAGGTAAACCTTCGTGCTGCTGATGAAATCGTGCGTCAATTGCGTTTGCGGGATATGGGCGGTATTATTGTGGTTGACTTTATTGATATGAACAAAGCTGAACACCGACAAACTCTTTATGAACATATGAAAGAGATTATGGCAAATGATCGGGCACGACACAATATATTGCCATTGAGTAAATTTGGCTTGATGCAGATTACTCGTCAACGTGTTCGTCCGGCTCTTGATATTGTAACTACCGAAGCTTGTCCTTCTTGTTTTGGCAAAGGCGAGGTGCAACCATCATTATTATTTACCGATATGTTGAAAGAGAAGATAGATTATCTTCTAAACTCGCTTAAAATCAAAAACTTTATTGTTTATGTGCATCCGTTTGTTGATGCTTATTTGAAAAAGGGAATATTCTCGCAATATGCGAAGTGGCGCATGAAGAATGGATTTAAATTCCGTATATTGCCTGACCAATCACTTGCCTATTTACAATATAAAGTGATTGACAAAAATCGAAATGAGATTGATTTGAAGGAAGAAAAGGACATGAACTCATCATCGTCCAAAAATAAGACAAAAACCAAGAATCGAAATGATGAGGAATAGGCGTAAAAAGCCCTCCTCTTTACACTAAGTAAGGAATAATACTTAATAAAACGGCGGTATCTTTTAAGGTACCGCCGTTTTATCTTTTTCGAAATAATCAACTCTTGGATTATTCAGCTGTAGCAAGTGGAGATGGAGTGTTGAATACTCGTGCGCCAAGTTCTTGGTCAAGCATATAAAGTCCCATACCATT
>CAZCEB010000364.1:0-1311 GCA_964497305.1 uncultured Muribaculaceae bacterium
GCCGACAGTCTTTTTTATTAAAAATAGTTGATATTCTTTTGTATTTACATTCCCTGACTGCAAGACGCTTTCATCAGCTTCATATTCGTGAATATCTTGTAATGCCGAGCGCATGAGCCATGCAACAGGATTAAACCAATTGACAATGATGACAACCTCAGCAATCATCAAGTCGATCCAATGTCTTTGAGATAGATGTGCACTTTCGTGAGCGACGATTAATTTGCCTTGTTCGTTATAATCAGTTTGATTCATAAAAATCCATTGACACCAAGAAAAAGGTACTATCCCGGAGCGATTATGCAGAATGATATTGTATTTATCATGTTTAACGTGATAATTGTTTTTTATAAGCAATGTCGTGCGTAGTAAAGCGATGATTAGTCTCAAGAACATAGCGATAGCGCCTAATATATAAATGTCAAGTAAAATTGTGAGAATTGGAAAACCTTCGGCCCCATTTGACCCCTGTTCTTGGGCAATTGTTGCAGTTATATTATTAACTGAAATTATCGCATTTGCATCATTGGGAACGAGAAAAGGAACGATTTGTATAAGAGGAATAATAAATAATGCAATGGTATAGATAGAGAGTAAGACCATGCGGTTAAATCTGTGGAAAGTGGTATGGGCAAGCAATGTTTTGTATGTAGCCCACATCAAGATGAGTGGAATTGAAACTCCTATTGAATAAGCAAAAAGTGTCCCCATAGCTTATTTGTTATTATTGTTTTTCACTTGTTGTATCAATTCTTTGATTTCGTCATCGCTGAGATTTTCGTCCTTGAAAAGAGCACTCACAACTCCGGTCAGTGAATTGTCAAAATAACGGCTCACTACCGAGCGAAGCGTTTTTCTGCTGTATTCTTCACGACTTATGACGGCATGATAGAGATAGGTGTTGCCATATTGTTCATGCCCCACATAACCTTTTTGCTCCAATGCTCTGACAAATGTTGAGATGGTATTGAAATGAGGCTTGGGAGTCGGATACATTTCAACTATTTGTTTTACAAACATTGGACCATGTGTCCAAAAAAAGTGCATTAATTCTTCTTCTTTTTCGGTTAATCCTTTCATAATGGTGAATTTATGGTTTGTATTTGTGATTTAGGAAGTGCGATAAAAATGACTATTTAAGAAACTTAAAATATTGCGCATTCAAATTCACATTGCAAATCTAAACTAAATTTCTTAGTTTGCAAACTAAAATATATAGTTTTAACTAAATTTTACAATTTTTCGCGTGATAAAGGTGTTAAAACGGAGAAATGTGCCTTTCAGGCAATCTCCTCTTTCCTTTTTCAACTC
>CAZCEB010000365.1:0-1288 GCA_964497305.1 uncultured Muribaculaceae bacterium
GCATCGCTATTTGTGAATCAATCAGATACGGAATAATTTATTATCTCCTACAAAGAGATAATAAAAGGGGAATGTAACCAATTGTTTTTGGCAACATTGCAAAATAAAAGCATGCCGGTATTGTGGTACCGGCATGCTTTGTGAAAAGTTAATTTATTAAGCCTTGCGTTATAATAATTCTTGGGGTATTGCGACTATTTTCATATCACAATCTCTGATGAAATCAGTAATTTGTCTTCTAATGGGAGTATCAGGCACATCTGCCTCAATGCGGCGAAGTGCATTAAACACCGATGTTCCACATTGATAAACATGTCGATAGGCCTTTGCAATATCATCAATTTGCTCTTCGGTAAATCCTTCTTTGCGCATAACAACAGCATTTACGCCATAGTAACTTGCCGGATTATGAGCAATGATAACAAATGGAGGCACATTTCCGCCAAGTCGACATCCGCCTTTTATGAGAGCCCAATCTCCTATTTTACAACCTTCATGAAGCATTGCATTAGATGACATTATTGCGCATTCGCCTATCTCAGTATCTCCTGCAATTTTCACACCATTTCCTATAACACATCGTCCTTTTACATAGCAGTCATGTCCTATGTGAGACTCTGCCATTATAAAAGTATCATTCCCAATTCGTGTTGCTTGCCCTTCACGAATACTGCGATTAATAATAACCTGTTCGCGAATGACATTATTATCACCAATAATACAGAACGTATTCTCCCCTTTCCATCGGAAATCTTGAGGATCAGCTCCAATTATTGATCCTTGATAAATCTTATTGTTTTTACCCATACGTGTACCATGAATTATGCTTGTATAAGACATAATTTCACAGCCATCGCCTATTTCTACATTTTCATCAATATAGGCAAAAGGATGAATTGTAACGTTTTCGCCGATTTTTGCCGACGGATGAACGTATGCTAATGGACTAATCATGGTTATATCGATTTAATTAAATTATTGACGACCTCCTCCGAGTGATTGATATAGATTTATTACAGCTTGTTGTCTTGTCAATTCACATGAAATTTGAGACATTTGAGCTGACAATAAACTTGTCTGTGCATTTAACACCTCAAGATATGTTGCTGTTCCCAAAGATAATAATTCTTGAGTATATTCAACCGATTTTTCAAGATTTTCAACCTGCGTTGATAGCAATTTTGATTTTTCTTCACTCTTTTGGTAAATAGTCATAGCATTGCTCACTTCAGCACTTGCACTCATTAGTGCATATTCAAAATTATTCATTGCCTGCTTTTGTTGAGCC
>CAZCEB010000366.1:0-1288 GCA_964497305.1 uncultured Muribaculaceae bacterium
TATTATCTTTTCCGATAAAATTGATAATGCGTGTCTCTGGGTCTTTCCAATATGTTTGCCATGTATCAGGAAGCAATTCCTTTGTATTTGAAATATAACCTATAGGAGCATCAAACCACACATACAGCACCTTGCCTTCAGCACCCTCTACAGGAACAGGCACACCCCACTTCAAGTCTCTACTCACAGCACGAGGTTGCAAACCAAGATCAATCCATGATTTACATTGTCCATATACATTTGACTTCCACTCCTTGTGTCCTTCCAAAATCCATTTACTCAATGCAGGCTCCCATTTATCGAGAGGCAAAAACCAGTGTTTTGTTTCTTTCAACACGATAGGGCTATCGGTCAATGTCGAACGAGGATTAATCAAATCTGTAGCATTCAACGATGTACCACAAGCCTCACATTGATCACCATAAGCACGTTCATTGCCACAATGAGGGCACGTTCCCATCACATAACGGTCGGCAAGGAATTCTCCGGCGGTTTCATCATAGGGTTGCATTGATGTTTTTTCCACAAACTCACCTTTGTCATAAAGATGACGGAAAAACTCGCTTGCTGTCTCATGATGAATATCTGATGTTGTGCGAGAATATATATCAAAAGAAATACCCAATCCTGCCATTGACTCCTTGATTATTGTGTGATAACGATCAACAATATCCTGAGGAGTAACACCCTCTGCACGAGCTTTTATAGTAATGGGCACACCATGTTCATCACTACCACCTATCATTATCACATCCTCACCTTTAAGTCGCATGTAACGAGCATAAATATCAGCGGGGACATAAACACCTGCCAAATGCCCGATGTGAACAGGACCATTGGCATAAGGCAAAGCAGTAGTAATCAACGTGCGTTTAAATTTCTTTTCCATCTTAATCTTCAATTTTTTATTTTCTTTTGCAAAGATACAACAAAGAAACGAAAGAGAGTGCATAACGGGTAATGAATGTTGTCAGTTAGCGATTTAACAGTATTTACCAAAATGTTATAATACCATTAAATCCAAAGTAGCACCAAGATATATCACAGAGTTTTGTTAACAAGTTTAAGCGACAAGACGTTTCGGGGAACTCTAAAACCTTGCCGCATTTCACCGATATCTTTCTCTTTAGTAGTAAGATTTAGGGAACGATGAAATTTTCTTGGCAAATATTCTTTTGTTTTCAATAATATAAATACCTTTGCGTTAAATTCAATAGATTGATTGTAATGGAGGATATAAATCGTCTTAAAATAGTGCTTGTAGAAAAGAAACGTACAGGCAAATGGT
>CAZCEB010000367.1:0-1286 GCA_964497305.1 uncultured Muribaculaceae bacterium
TAAACGTGAAGCTGTCGGTAAACCATAAAAACGATGTCTATGATATGACATTTGTTATTTCAGGAGAAATCGTTTTATTATGTGATAGATGTCTTGATGACTTGCAATTCCCCATAGAAAGCGACTATCATATAGTTGTAAAATATGGAGAAGATTATTGTGATGATTCAGATGATTTGCTCATAATTCCAGAAAGTGATAATTATTTGAATGTCGCTTATATGATTTATGATACAGTATCACTTGCAATACCCATCAAACATGTGCATCCATTGGGAAAATGTAATAAAGCAATGAGTGCCATGTTGAAAAAACATCGGGCAATAGCTGCAAATGATGAAGATGTAGAAATTGACGATGATTTGATTGAAGAAATCGAGGACGTTAATAGCACTGAGGAGGTTGATCCACGATGGAATGAATTGAAAAAATTGAAAGATAATAACTAAAATAATAATAAAGTAAAATGGCACATCCTAAACGAAACCAATCAAAGACTAGAACAGCTAAACGTAGAACTCATGATAAAGCTGTAACTCCTACATTGGCAATCTGTCCTAATTGTGGCGCATGGCACGTTTATCACACAGTTTGTGGCGAATGTGGTTACTATCGTGGTAAAGTCGCTGTCGAAAAGAACGCTGCAGTTTAATAAAGACTTAAAAGTACATAAAATAATCTCCTGAAAGATTCTTTAGGAGATATTTTTCATTGTATAAAATTAAGAAAATATGCTTAATGCAAGAATAGCAGGAATAGCTTCCTACGTACCATCGGACATTCTTGATAACGAAATGTTATCAAAAATGGTTGATACAAATGATGAGTGGATAACCACACGTGTAGGAATTAAAGAACGTCGCATCTTAAAAGAAGAAGGTGTGGGGTCGTCTTATTTAGGCGTACAAGCAGTAAGCAAATTGCTTGAGTCAACAGGAACAAAACCTGAAGAAGTGGATTTGCTCATTTGTGCGACATCAAATCCTGACTATCGTTTCCCATCGACCGGCTCAATAATAACTCATCGTTGTGGATTGAAATCGGCATACTCCTATGATATTCAAGCGGCATGTGCGGGTTTTCTTGTTGCATTACAAGATGCAACATCTTATATCCGCTCAGGAATGTATAAAAAAGTAGTGGTAGTTGCTGCTGAAAAGATGTCATCAATGGTAAATTATACCGATCGCACAACATGTCCATTATTTGGAGATGCCGCCGGAGCAATGTTATTGGAACCTACAACTGAAAATGTAGGTATTATAGACGGCGTTTTCCATGTTGAT
>CAZCEB010000368.1:0-1282 GCA_964497305.1 uncultured Muribaculaceae bacterium
ATGGTTGAGTTCCATTAGTTGAGAAATTCCATCCTTCAGTAAGAACGATGTTTTGATCGTCAAATGTGTAGTTTTGTTTACCTGTACCTTTGAGTGTAACTTTAATAGTAGTAGCATTAGACGATGTAAGTGTCAATGTAGCTGTGTGGCTGGCTACTTCTGTTGGACTATAAGTTACAGTAATCTTACCGTTAGCGCTACCACCTGATTGAGCGATGCTTGTAGTAGAGATCTTGAATTGATCAGCATTTGTTCCGGAAAGTGCAACTGTGATATCACCTTCAAGATAAGTACCGGTAACAGTGATATCAGCAGTTGTAGATGTACCAGCATTAGCCGACATATCAAGAGCTGATGAACTTACAGAGATTGACGGAACGTTTTCGTAAGTGTAAGTAGGAGCAGTACCATGTTTGTAATAAGCGATACCTTGGTTGTGTACCAATACCCACATTTCAACACCTGATGTACCATTAACATTTACACATACACTTGTAGAGTAAGAAGTGTTACGAGTCTTAGAGCTGAGGCCTGCAGAAGGATAGTTACCCGAAGCTTCAAGACCTTCAACAGCCCAACCTTCACTGCCATCAATCAATACAGCACGACCACCAAGAAGAGTTTGAGCATTAACCTCAGCAGCAGTGAATGTACCATCACCATCAGTATCAGTTACTCTGTTATAGGCAGTAGTAAATGCATATTGAGTACCTTTGAATGAGAATGGAACGAAATCGTTACCACAACCATCAGAAGTTTGACGTATGTTAGTTGTGGTGAGAGGAATTGATTGAAGCAATTCACCATTAGCATTAATTTGAGATGCAATATAATGTTGTCCCAATACCCAGAAATTATCTCCATCAGGCACTGCACGTGGAGAAAGACCTGCAATAAATGCATCAACATCAGCAACAACAGGAGTAGCAGAAGCTACACCATTTGTAACAGCGTATGTAACAAGAGAGTTACAGTTACCATTTGCAGTATTACCATCAGCATCAGTATAATCGCGAGTTTGTTGAGCAAAGTAGCATATCTTACCTGATGTCAATGTTCCTTGGAAATTAACTGTATCACCAATACGAGTCATACCACCGAGGTCTGTAGTTTCAAGAAGCACGCGAGGAGCGGCATCATCATTATCCCAAATATACACTTTGAGAGTCTTCATTGTATCGTTAGAAGACAATGCGATATTAGTACCGATGAGTTTCCCATCAACATAAGCAACGTCAACAAGAGCCAATGCCCCACCTGTAACACCTGTCATGTCAAGGTC
>CAZCEB010000369.1:0-1277 GCA_964497305.1 uncultured Muribaculaceae bacterium
GAGACAATTCCTCAATTTCTCTAAGCTTTTCAAACTCTTGTTCTCTATCAAAAAACCTCATACTACAAATTTTATCGTAATACCCATTACCGTAACAGCCGTTACGATAGCACAAAGATACTAATAAAATCATATTGTATGCAAGTCTTGAGGGATGTGTTTTCTATTTTTTGTCGAGAAGGTGGTGTAAGCCATATTGCTTCAGGATTTCTTCTCGATTATATCCTATCATTAATGCATCGCCCAATTCCTCTTTAAATGTCTTGTTGACGTGGCTTATTACTGTTTTATTATCTTTAGGGATTTCATTGGTGTGTAATTCATTACTATTAGATAGATAACTCAACATTTTTGTTTTTATGTCTTTGTTTTTACACTCGCTCAAATATCCCAATAATTCAGCTTCAGATCCGTTGTTATTATAGCTCCATATAAATTTATACAACAATTTTTTATCGGCAGCATATTCTGACAATCGGTCAATCTCTATGAGTATTTTTTCGTCGGTTACATATTGTTTAAATTTCTCTATCTCATTCCATTCAATTATATCATTTCTAAAGTCTTCAACATAGCGAGGGAATAACCGATGAATGTTTTCTTGGCAGAATAGTTCCAAAGTCTCGGAGTTTACTCCAAAATAAGCACATAATATTCTCTTGTTTTTCACAATGACATCGACTGAGTTTGTTGATGCAATATTATACACAAATTCGCCCCAAACCATATATTCTTTCTGATATTGGGTTTCTTCTGCTATTTGTTCTATTATGTGTTTTAATTCCGGAGTCATAGGTCAAATGTGTTTATCTTGCTACAAATAGTGATTAGATAGATAAAAAACAACCGCCCTGCAATTTGCAAGGCGGTTGCTGTGATTTTATGATGCGATGGAATTAAATCCAACGTACATAAGCGAAGTCTTGACGATGTGGGAGCGCTTCGTTCTTTGGATATAGACGGTAAGCATAACGGAATACTCCGGCATCAGTGAGGTTGCTCTTCAAGCCGAATGTTACGATGTTGCCTTCTTCTTTCACAATTTCAAATTGAACTGTGTCCCAAAGTTTTTCTTCACCGCTTTCTTGCTTGTAGATAACGTTTTCAAGACCGAGGTCTTTGTTCAAGCCGTTGGTATCGATAGTTACTTGAACTTGATATTCTTGACCTGTCATGCTGTTAGAAGCAGCATTTCCACCTTCAACATTCAATACTTTGATGTCATCCCAAGCCGATGCTACACGTTCTTTCCATGCAACGATTTCACGAGCTTTGGC
>CAZCEB010000370.1:0-1274 GCA_964497305.1 uncultured Muribaculaceae bacterium
ATAGCGGCCATCTATTGGAGAAATTGCTGTGAGTGATGTTAATTCCATAATGTATAATTATTTTTATTTAATCAAATTGGTATTAAAATGCAAATTTACAAATATTGAATGACTTAAATGCATCTATGGATTATAAAATCATGTTAATATTAAACATTTATACTATATTTGTGTTTGTAATAGAGTCAATACAACATGAAATACATATCAGGAATATTCTTTATGTTATTAATTCTTTGTTCATGTGGAACAAAAGAGTCAAATAATGCAAAACAGGAATTGGTCTGTAATAGTGTTATGATTGATAGTGTAGAGATTCGTTCTATAGATACGATTGAAGTTGATACATTACCTCCACATCGATTTTTTCGTGATTCTATTTCGGCATTGGCATTTGTTGAAAGTGAGGAATATCGAAATTCTTATAAGGGTAGTATTATCCCTCAAATGATAAAAGATCATTTCCCATACGCTCAAAGATTGTTGAATAATAAATTTCAGCGATTTATTATTGTTGATAAATACACGATGAGGGTAATGCTTTTTGATCGTATGGGGCGATTGGAACGAGCCTATAAAATGGCATGTGCTCGAAATTATGGGACAAAGCATGAAAAGGGGGATGAACGCACTCCTGAAGGTTTTTTCTCGGTAGAGAATATCTATGATAGCACTGATTGGCTTTTTGTGGATGATGATGGTAAAAAATCGGATATAAAAGGGCAATTCGGACCTCGTTTTATTAGGCTGAGAATTCCGGGTACCTCTCAGATTGGTATTCATGGAACAAATTCTCCGCGTTCAATAGGGTGGCGTTGTAGTCATGGGTGTATTCGCATAACTAATGAACAAATTATGGAATTGGTCGATTTGGTGGAGCTGGGTATGCCTGTAATTGTAAATCCGGGGCGTCGAGATACTCGAATAAATCTTGAAGAAGGTTTTGATGTCCCTTGGATAAGTGTTGCGCCCGATACGGCGCGTTACCGCAGACCTAAATTTACACCAAAACCTCCTGTTGATACAATCGTACCCGATTCTGTGCTTGTTGAAAAGATTGTTGTGGATACAGTATCTGTGATTGACATGAAGATTGATACAGTTAAACCTGAGATTTTCATTGAGTTATAATTTAAAGAATAAAATTTTGTAAGGTTTTTTGCCGAAAAAGTTTGTCAATTCAAAAAAACGTTGTACCTTTGCATCGCTTTCTTAAAGAAAGGGCGTTTAGCTCAGCTGGTTCAGAGCATCTGCCTTACAAGCAGAGGGTCGGC
>CAZCEB010000371.1:0-1265 GCA_964497305.1 uncultured Muribaculaceae bacterium
CCTATAAATACCAAAATTGGAACTCTAGTTCTCATGAGATGAAATCTGAAAGCGAAACATTTGTTTCAAAATTCCAAAAACAATAATAGGCAATTTCTCCTTACACAAAAAAAGCACCTAATTAGGTGCTTTTTTAATATAGTGCGGAGATGATGCGGGCATCGGGATTAATTCCTTTGCGAGAAGAAATACTAATCCATTCTCCTGAAACTCCAAACACAACGCTATGAGTGGTCATGCGTGTTATGATATCATTAACTTTAGTGGACAAAATTTGGTTACGATAGCCTATACGCAAACAGGTATTTGACAGGTGCAAATCGGCGGTCAACAGATTTTCCATCGCAAAATAATTTTCCCACCACGCAGCATGAGCAAGCCCATCATCATTTCCGAGATAAATCTCATAATATAACTCTCCATAATCAGGAGAAAAGAATACTCCGGTAACAGGCAATGTGGGCTGATATTTCACCGTAATGGGCAAACGTCCAATACTAAAATTCCAGGCTGCATATCCTGTTGCATTAATAGTCCAAGCAGCCTTTGCTGATGCAGGATTATTACCATTGCGAGTACTATATAGACATCCCAAATCAAGGCTCGTGCTTCCTCCTGCTCCAATAGTTATCCCTTGAGGAAAGTCCCAACGATGCATCATACCCCACGATACATCAATCCCTAAATACCACATGTCGGCATTTTTTGCCGGATTTTGAGTGCGATCAACCTCCACTCCGGCAGACAAACGCATTACCCATCTTTCAGGATTAAATTTCATTGCCTGCATGCGCTCATACTGAAATCCAGCCATCCAACCGGCATATTTTAATGGAGTGAGATAGGTATCATTTATGTGTGAGCCGCCAAACTCAAACATATAGGCCGACGCCACAGGGCGCAAAGGCTCGACCAGCAATGTATCTTTACCCGATGCGTTTGCAATAGTCGCAATAGTAATTAAAAAAGATAATATAATAAACTTTATATTTTGCATTGTTCTAACCCACATTTTTCATTAAAATATGCGTTGTTGACCATTTATTTCATCGCGCACCTCATCATCGGAACGTTCAGGCTCAATCTCTTCAATTTCTTTCAAATCTTCTTCGACCGCCTCAGCTTCGGAATCGACATTTTCAATCTCACGAGGCTCCAACTCCACAATTGAAGCTATTTCAAAGTTAGATATTCGCTTCCCTTTTGCCTTATATGATTTAACAGCAATAAATTCCATTGCATCTATTTCGATAGATCCTCGGAAC
>CAZCEB010000372.1:0-1257 GCA_964497305.1 uncultured Muribaculaceae bacterium
AATGAGCAGAAAATAAGTTATCTGTGGCCCGAAAGTGTGGGACCGGGAATAAATCGTTACACCACTCGTCGTTTTGTTGAATCGGGAACATTGCACGTGTTTATCTCATCGGCATCATTAAAAAATGAACTGCAATATATGCGCTCTCATCTTATTGATGAACTAAACAAAGCTGCCGGCTCTAATGTTATTAATAAGATAGTAATTCATTAATATATTGAAATTAAAGATGAAAACTGATATACCTGTTTCGACCAATCCGAGAGTTCCTGCGCCACAATATACATTCCGTCATAGTGTGCCGGTGCAGATGCGTTTTAACGATATTGATATACTCGGTCATCTCAATAATAGTGTTTATATAGAGTTTTTGGATTTAGGCAAATCGAGCTATTTTAAAACCGTATTCCCTCAGCGCATCGATTGGAAGCAAATAAACGTTGTTATCGTAAACATTAATTGTGATTTTTTTGCGCCTGCCTATTTTCATGAGCAACTTGAGGTATTGACAGCAGTAACATCGGTATCGGAACGTAGTTTTAAACTCGAACAGCGCATCGTAAATTCCAAGACCGGAGAGGTCAAATGTATAGGGCATACCATCATGGCGGGTTTTGATGTAAAGACAGCTCAATCGGCTCCCATCTCTACTGAATGGATTGAAGCCCTCACCGCTTTTGAACAACGCACTCTCACATCCCCAAAAATCTGAAACACGTTCTATGGTATAACTTTCCCTTGTCGCCAATGATAGGGGAATTTATTTTTATGAAAAAAATGCTACCTTTGTGAACGATAATGAGACAAAGCATAATATAGCTAAGTTTTTGTTATTGTACATTGTAGAATAAAATAGAAGCGTTATGCGCATCTTGTGTTAGAAAACCTGAGAAATTTTCACGCGAACAAGAGTGCACAGCGGTTCTCACGTGTATATGCGTGAGCTGCTTTCACATGTCTTTTCGCAAGGTTTTCTCAGGACCATCTAACAAAGCGTGTTGCATAGCAGTTTCACGCTTTTCCGTTTTTATAAATGATACATGCCGGAGAACTGATAAAACATAAGCTAATAGAAAAAGGAAAGACAGTTACGTGGTTTGCAGAGAAAATGTGTTGTACACGTACACATGTATATAAGATTTTTCGTAAGAAGAATATTGATATAGAATTATTGTGGCGAGCATCATGTATTCTCGAATGTAATTTGTTTTCTCTATATTCTGAACGGTTTGATGAAGGAACTTTTAAAATTGATGT
>CAZCEB010000373.1:0-1249 GCA_964497305.1 uncultured Muribaculaceae bacterium
GATACCACGAGCGCGTTCAACACCATTTTCGTCTTTAATCATAACTACATCGTGCATTTCATAGCGATTGTAGCTTTTTACTTTGCCAAGTTCGATTTGACGGTTGAGTGAAGAGTATGCACCGAGGAGAAGTTGTTGACCTGTTTGACCTTTAGCATAGAAAGTACGAGAAACTTGAGCACCTCCGAATGAACGATTGGCCAACAAACCACCATATTCGCGAGCGAAAGGAACACCTTGAGCAACGCATTGGTCGATGATATCGTTAGCTACTTCAGCAAGACGGTAAACGTTTGCTTCGCGAGCGCGATAGTCGCCACCTTTAACAGTATCATAGAAAAGACGATAAACAGAGTCTCCATCATTTTGATAGTTTTTAGCAGCGTTGATACCACCTTGAGCCGCGATAGAGTGAGCACGACGAGGTGAGTCTTGAATGTTGAAGTTTAGCACGTTGAAGCCCATTTCAGCAAGAGTTGATGCTGCAGAAGCTCCAGCGAGACCGGTACCTACAACAATGATGTCAAGACGACGTTTGTTTGCAGGGTTTACAAGCTTTTGGTGAGCTTTATAATTGGTCCATTTCTCAGCTACAGGACCTTCCGGTATTTTAGAATCGACTGTGATATTTTTTATTTCTGCCATATCGATTAGTTATTAGCGGGTTGTTCTTGATTATCAACTGCAACAGAGTCAGTAGCTGCATCTGTTGTATTTGTGTTAACTACTTCTTCAGTAGGAACTACTACCGGAGCAACCGGTTTAGTGCATAAAGAATCGAGACTTTGAGCTGTTGCTTGGAATTCAGCCTGAAGAGCTTGCATTTTTTGCATTGCTTCAGGGTCAAATTGACCTTTAGCACTCATTTGTATTTCTTGAGCTTTTTCTTGGAAATGTTCAAGAACCATTTCTTTATATTGACCTTTTAGCTCAGTGTTATAAAGGTATTCACCTTGGTGTGCTTGATAAGTGAACCATCCGGCTTGAATGATGAAAAGACCGATTACGATAGTTGTCCAAGCGCAAGAAATCTTTTTAAGACGTGGTAACCATGTAGTGTTGTTCCATCCTGCTGATTGGAACATTGACCAGAATCCATGATTCATGTGGAACCAAAGAGCAACGAAGCCAATGATATAGACTACAGGAGTCCACCAGCTTTGGAATGCAAATTGAATGAACAAAGATCCTGCAGTAACAGGAACAGCAGCGCCTTCAGCTGTTGTGTAGAAATGGTTGCCAATGATTT
>CAZCEB010000374.1:0-1241 GCA_964497305.1 uncultured Muribaculaceae bacterium
ATACAGTACTATCCACTAAGGCAAAAACATTACAGAAACTACACAAAGACAAAACCATATTTATCGGTCCTGATGTTTGGAGCGATGAAAATCCATCACCTTTTTTTGTCGAATCACGCACTTTATTAAAAGACTGGAAATCTCAGGCTCAATTACCCGAAGGGGTAACAGTCAGAGTAGGGCGTTGGGACATTCCGGGTAAACCAATAGTTGTGCTTGTGAAATTTGATGCAATGTATGCAGTCAAAGATGCATTTTATGGTGATATGTGGAATTGGTATGGTGTTGACTCTTTACATGCTTATGGAGATTATGATGAGGCTTGTGCATTTTCTCATGCTGCAGGTCTTGTAATCGAAAGCATCTGTCGTTTCCAGGGAACTCAAGATAAAAACATAATAGCTCATTTTGATGAATGGACAACAGGAATGGGATTACTATATGTAAAACAAGTTCTTCCTGAAGTCGCTACTATATTCACTACACATGCAACAAGTATTGGACGTAGCATTTGTGGAAATAACAAGCCATTATATGATTATCTGAAAGGATATAATGGTGATCAAATGGCTGGAGAATTGAATATGCAGTCAAAACATTCATTGGAAAAAGCAGCTGCTCATGCTGCTGATTGTTTTACAACCGTTAGCGAGATTACTGCTGTTGAGTGTGAACAATTGTTGGATATACGCCCACAGGTTGTTACCCCCAATGGATTTGAGCAAAATTTTGTGCCGGCAAAGACTAAATTTGCGGCAGCAAGAAATGAAGCTCGTGAAACATTGCTTAATGTTGCATCATCATTAACAGGATGCAAATTCTCAGAAGATACATTTATCGTAACGACATCAGGTCGTTGTGAATATCGCAATAAAGGCATTGATTTGTTTCTCGATTCATTAGTGAAATTGAGTGAACAAAACCCATCACGCAAGATATTGGCTTATGTAATGGTTCCGGCATGGGTAAAAGAGCCACGTGCTGAACTTGCAAAGGCTATGACATTGAAACGCAAATGCCGTTTAGATGATCCCGTAATAACACATTGGCTTAACAACATGGATTGCGACCCTATTATTTCACGCATACATGGAATAGGTTTTGCTAACGATAAGAACTCAAATGTAACAATAATATATGTTCCTTGCTACTTGAATGGGACAGATGGTATATTCAATAAGTCATATTATGACTTGCTCATTGGTATGGATGCAACAGTATTCCCATCTTACTATGAGCCA
>CAZCEB010000375.1:0-1237 GCA_964497305.1 uncultured Muribaculaceae bacterium
AATGCATCGAAATATCAGTTGTGGCGTAGGAAATTAAGAAGATTTCCTACGCTTTTTTGTTAATTGTGTTATTTATTTTGAGAATTAACTAATATTAATCATGTAGAACAAATATTTAGTGTTATCTTTGTATGCATGAGTAGCTATATATTGATGTGTAGATACTTGATTGATGACTTGCCCTAAATTAAAATATTATGAAGAAATTATTACTTATTTTTGCTGTTTTCGCAATGTCTAATTTAATAGCTTCAGCGGAGGTTATTAATATTCAAGGCGTAGATTATCAAACCGATGTTTTGATTGATAGAGATTTAGGACCGGGTGTTAATTATAAACGTCTGCGTATACCTGATTTCCCTCTTAATGTTAATATGATTATAATGGATTTGACAAATCCATATAATAGAGTGGAAACTACTCAAGGAGGGGAACAACTTGGTAAAACAGAGAAATTGGCAGATGCCTATACTCGTCAATATACAACAGAAAAACGCCCATTAGCAGGTGCAAATGGTAATTTTTGGTGTGTGTCAAGTCAGTTGCCATGGGCCGATTTTATTACAGGTGCAACATTTAATGGAAATGTACGTAATGGTGAAATTATAACAGAAACCAACGCTCATACTGATTGGTGGGGACATAACAATGGTAGTCCGGGTTGTGTGGCTATTACTCCTGATAAGAACATGGTAATTGATTTTATGTATTATAAAGGATCTGTTACTAATGATAAATTGGGTTCATTGGTTATTCAACAAACAAATAAGCTGGTTCGCGACAACGAAATAGGCTTGTATAATCATTTTTTTGGACGTACTAAAAGTTTTATCCCCGTAGACCAATATGCCGATGCCAATGGAAATCAACACTTGAAACGTGTCGAAAATGTGTCAACTGAGGTGTATTTGAAAATAAATGAGGGACACACATGGATGGTTGGCCGTCCAATGCAATGTACTGTTCAAGAAATTAAAACAGATGCCGGAGCAGGAACACTTGGAGATTATGATTTGTGTCTTGTTGGACGTGGAACTAATAAGGATGCTCTTGCGCAGCTTGTTGCAGGGGATGTTGTAACAATTGATTTGCATTGGGAATTACCTGATGGAACTGCTCCTGAAATTGAACAACTAATAGGGGGAAACGGAGTTGTTATGGTTGATGGTGAGTTGACTAACTTAAATCAAATAGATAGTTACAATACACAAACATATTCTCGATGTGCTTACGGTAC
>CAZCEB010000376.1:0-1237 GCA_964497305.1 uncultured Muribaculaceae bacterium
AACGATAAATTTCCTGAATTTCACGAATAGTTTCGCTACTGAAGTTTCTACGACGTAAGCCTATTGAGTTTATTCCAGCGTATGCAATTGGTTCACGTGCGGCTTTAACATATGGAGGTATGTCTTTATTTACAAGTGCACCTCCTTGAATCATTACGTGAGGACCAATATGACAGAATTGGTGAATTAATGTTCCACCACCAATTACAGCAAAGTCATCAACAACAACTTCACCTGCAATTTGAGTTGCGTTGGAAATAATAACATTATTTCCAACAATACTATCATGGGCAACATGAGAATAAGCCATAATAAGACAATTGTCTCCTACAATAGTTTTGCCTTTTGCTGCTGTCCCTCTGTTGATTGTTACACATTCGCGGATAGTTGTGTTGTCTCCAATGATGGCAAGAGTTTCTTCTCCGTCAAATTTTAGGTCTTGAGGTACTGCTGAAATAACTGCACCAGGAAATATCGTACAGTTTTTTCCAATACGAGCTCCTTCCATGATTGTAACATTGCTGCAAATGCGTGTCCCTTCTCCGATTTCAACGTTTTGATCAATTGTAACAAACGGATCAATTACGACATTGTGTGCTATTTTAGCAGCAGGATGGATGTATGCTAAAGGTTGTTTCATATATAGTTTTATTTATTTTTTATGATTTGAGCCATAAATTCGCACTCGGTTACAATTTTTTCGCCAACAAATGCGTATCCTTTCATTACAGCACAACCACGACGCAATTCAGTCATGAATGATACATGGAACAAAAGAGTGTCTCCCGGTACAACTTTTTGGCGGAATTTAACATTATCAATTTTCATGAAATATGTAGAATATCTTTCGGGTTCATCAACAGTCCCCAATACTAACAGACCACCTGTTTGTGCCATTGCCTCGATCATTAAGACTCCTGGCATAACCGGCTCTTGAGGAAAATGTCCTTGGAAGAAAGGCTCATTCCCTGTTACGTTTTTCACTCCAACAATGTGTTTGTCGCTTCGTTCTATAACTTTATCAACCAAAAGGAAGGGATAGCGATGTGGTAGTAATTCCCTAATTTGGTTAACATCCATTATTGGGTCAATTGATGGATTATATATAGGAGCTTGCAACTCTTGACGTTTTATTTCTTTGCGTATTTTTTTAGAGAATGTAGTATTAATTGAGTGTCCTGGACGAGTTGCAATAATTTTTCCTTTTAATGGTCGACCAATAAGAGCAATATCGCCA
>CAZCEB010000377.1:0-1227 GCA_964497305.1 uncultured Muribaculaceae bacterium
ACAGCCTTCAAAAGCATCTACCAACAGAAGACATCCATCGGCCATGTTCAACACACGTTCCACCTCACCACCAAAATCGGCGTGTCCCGGAGTATCAATAATATTGATTTTATAATCTTTATAAGTAATTGAAACGTTTTTGGAAAGGATTGTTATACCTCGTTCACGTTCCAAATCGTTATTATCAAGAATTAATTCACCTGCATTTTGATTTTCGCGGAAAAGATTTCCGGCAAGCAGCATTTTATCAACAATTGTAGTTTTACCGTGGTCAACGTGAGCAATGATAGCGATGTTTCTAATCTTTTGCATACTGATTATTTTTTTCAGGTTGCAAAGTTACAAAATAATCGGCAAGCTATAAACAAAGACACGCACATAAATACTATGTGCGTGTCAAATTTATCATATAAATATCCTTACCCGTGTTGATATAGGTAACGTTTAATTGAACGTTTGGGCGTTTTCTCAAATTCTTCGTGATAAACCTTTACCTTCTTTATCTGAGAATATGCCGGCAATTCTTTGTTTAGCGCATCGATATTGTCTTGCATCATCTGCTCAAGACTTGCCATGCTTATACCCTGTGCTGTTGCATTTTCAATATCAGGATATACAAGTGCCACCAATTTATTATCTTCATCAATAACAATAGACTCACAAACGTAAGGCATATTATTGAGTTTTTGTTCTATTTCTTCAGGATATATATTTTGTCCCGATGGTCCAAGTATCATGTTTTTATCTCGACCACGAATGTAGATAAATCCATCTTCATCCATTTGACAAATATCGCCTGTACTCATCCAGCCATCTTTAAAAATAGCATCAGTTGCTTCTTGGTTTTTGTAATAGCCTTGCATCACATTAGCTCCACGCACCCAAAGCACTCCGGGGATATTATATGGATCAGACGAATCGATATATACTTCCATGCGATCAACCACTCGACCACAAGAGCCCTCTCGATTTTCATTCCATGGCGCATAAGAAATCAATGGCGCGCACTCTGTCATACCATATCCTACTGTATAGGGGAAACCAATACGTTTCAAAAACGCTTCAACATCCTTATTCAATGCTGCACCTCCTATAATTATCTGAACAAGATTACCACCAAATGTTTCTTGCAATTTATCTTTGACTTTACCCAACAGAGTATCATCAACAAATGGTATGCGCAACAACATTTTCATCAATGGTTTTTCCAACATCGGGAATACCTTT
>CAZCEB010000378.1:0-1219 GCA_964497305.1 uncultured Muribaculaceae bacterium
CGCCCGAAACGCAGGATCTTCGCGCCGCCTGTCCCGATGTGCTGGCGATGTTCGTCAATGGGGTAGCCGAGTGAAATTACCATCAAAATGCGCTTTGAACGCGGTATTTGCAGGATGTTGCGCAGTTGTTTCTCATCAAACCACCCAAGTATGCATGAACCGAGACCTTCGGCGGTGGCAGCGAGGGTAATGTGGGATGCTGCAATTCCGCAATCGATTAGAGGGAAATGTTTGTTTTTTATCCACCCGCCCAAGCGAGCTGTAAAATTAGGAGATTCCTGCACGATAACGATAAAAGCGGTGGCTTGTGATGCCCATTTATTCATTCCCATTGATGTGAGGGCATCAGCTACTTTGTCCCGGTTGGTACGATTGGTTATGGTGATGAAACGCCATGGTTGAGAGTTACAGGCTGATGGTGCAAGTCGAGCAGCCTCAATGATGCGATTGAGTTTCTCTTGTGGTATTTCACGAGTGGAATCGTAAGAGCGACAACTTTGACGTTCCTCGACAAGTTGGTAAAAGTCCATAAAGTGTTATTTTGTGAATTCCATCAATCGGCTTAAATATTTGCCTATGATGTCAAATTCTATATTAACACGTGTTCCGGGTTGAATGTTTTTGAAATTGGTGTGTTCAAAAGTGTAGGGGATGATAGCAACGCGGAAGCTGTCGGTCTCGGAATCACAAACAGTCAAGCTCACACCGTTGACTGTAACCGACCCTTTTTCAACGGTTACATATCCTTTGCGAGCCATATCTTTATCTACATTATAGCGGAACAAGTAGTAATGGCTGCCATCGACTTCTTCTACTGACTCACAAGTGGCTGTGCAGTCAACGTGTCCTTGCACGATGTGCCCGTCAAGACGTCCGTTCATCAGCATGCTGCGCTCAAGATTTACGAGATCTCCCTCTTTTAGACCGCCAAGATTGCTGCGGTCAAGAGTTTCTTGAATAGCAGTAACGGTATAGGTGTTATCGCCGGGGAGATTAACAACTGTGAGGCACACTCCGTTGTGAGCTACAGATTGGTCGATCTTCAACTCATTGACAAATGAACATGTCAATGTCAAATGCACATTTCCTCCGTCTCGTGTTATTTTTACGACTTTAGCCGCTTCTTCTACTATTCCTGAAAACATATTGATTGTGAAAATTGTTATAATTATCCACAAAAGTACATTTTATTCGTAATATATAAAAATGAAAGTGCACT
>CAZCEB010000379.1:0-1202 GCA_964497305.1 uncultured Muribaculaceae bacterium
GAAGATTAAAATATCGCATATATAATGATTGAAAAAATAAATAATTTAAAAGCTGAGATTGAGGGCTTACAAGCAGCAAATTTAGCTGATGTAGAAGTTCTACGCATAAAATATTTGAGCAAAAAGGGTGAAGTTTCTTTGTTGTTCAACGATTTTAGAAATGTACCTGTTGAGCAGAAGAAAGAAATGGGACAATTGCTCAATGAATTAAAAAATCTTGCAACAGATAAAATCAATGCATTGCGTGATGCCCTTGAAAGTGTTGATACTGATTGTGATGGCATTGATTTAACACGCACATCATCACCTATTAAATTAGGAACACGTCATCCATTGTCATTGGTGAGAAATGAGATTATTTCTATCTTCTCTCGTCTTGGGTTCTCAATTGCCGATGGTCCGGAGATTGAAGATGATTGGCATGTTTTCTCTTCAATGAACTTTGCTGACGACCATCCTGCTCGTGATATGCAAGACACATTCTTTATTCAACGCAATCCGGCAGATGTTCTATTGCGCACACACACTTCATCGGTACAATCTCGCGTAATGGAAAAATCACAACCTCCTATTCGCATTATATGTCCCGGTCGAGTGTATCGCAACGAAGCAATTTCGGCTCGTGCACATTGCTTCTTCCATCAAGTAGAAGGCTTATATGTTGACAAGAATGTTTCATTTGCTGATTTGCGCCAAGTTCTACTATACTTTGCTCAAGAAATGTTTGGACCTGAAACGCAGATACGCCTTCGTCCAAGCTATTTCCCATTTACCGAGCCATCGGCTGAAATGGACATCTCATGCAACTTGTGTGGAGGTAAAGGGTGTTCTTTCTGCAAGCACACAGGATGGGTAGAAATCCTTGGCTGTGGTATGGTTGATCCAAATGTCCTTGATGCATGTGGCATAGATAGTAAAGTATATAGTGGATATGCATTGGGAATGGGCGTTGAACGCATTACAAACTTGAAATATCAAGTGAAAGACTTGCGCATGTTCTCAGAAAATGATACTCGTTTCTTGGACGAATTTAAGAGTGCTCGATAAATAATAAGAGTATGTTTCTGATAACCAATTTGGCAATGGTTGCTGTCGGAGGGGCAATAGGCAGTTGCCTTCGATATGGAATAGGCTTATTGGAGACAATATTTTCGACAAAAGGGCTTGGCACATTAATTGTTAATGTGGCAGGCTGTTTTGTT
>CAZCEB010000380.1:0-1173 GCA_964497305.1 uncultured Muribaculaceae bacterium
TACTACCAAACGAATAGTTGAAGCCATTGCCTCTCACCTTTCTCAAAATATTACAACTTATGATATTACCAACGATGCGTCATCAGAGCAAGTCTATATCCCGAACAATGAGATATTGATTGTCGGTATTCCTGTTTATGCAGGGCGAGTCACCACGATGGTAGTAGATCGTTTGCGTCGTTGTTTGATTTCCTTCATCGTCTAAAGGTAGGGAGAATACAGTTTTGGCGACACCCCACACGAGGTATCGCCCGTATCGGTTGATTCACAACTCAAAAGTATCGACCTGATGCATTTCGGTTGGAACATCGGCAAAGCATTTAGCAAAAAGCGTATCCACACCGCCACATTCATTAAGCGTGTCTTTGCTCACGCCCTCCGCGACTTGGAAGTCTCAATCATCAAGCGCAAGATGCCGCACACCGAATCCGTGTGCAGGATTAAGTTGTATGGTGGGGTATTGGGTAATACTAAAACATTAATCAATATTCCCCTTTGCTAAATTACAATCACTACATAATACTTGTAAATTATCTAATGTTGTTTCACCACCTTTAGACCAAGGAACAATGTGATCAAAATGAATATTATGTAATCCATCATTACATTCAATCCCACACATCTGACATCTATTCCCATCACGCATTAGTACCTGGACTTTTAATCTACTGCTCGGTTCTCTTCGTGACTTATGAACAATGGCACTTTCTAATCTATTGGAATTTGTTAATTTAGAATCTTCCTCAGAAGAATCCTTGTCTTTACTTATAAATTGCACAAATGCTATTAATGTATTGTTCCAACTACCAAATCGCCGAATATAGGTATTCAAACTATATTTTGAAGCTTTATCTTTGACATCATTTGTTGTTGGCTGTCGTCCCAATTTTATCCACATCAACTCTATCTCCTTCAATAAATCTTTATCTGATATAGTTTTCCCATTTCCTAATTTATGTGGGGTTGAATCCAATGATGCAAGTTGTAATACATTATTCCAACCGCCAAGTTGTTTCGATATTTTGTTAATAGCATACTTCCCATGTTTTTGATACTCTCCATATGTAACAGTACTTTTATTAAGACTTATAGCAAGTTCTTTAACATCATTAATAAAATCTTCATTTGATGTACAGCATTCATGATTTTTACAGTTTTTCCTTGTGTACTTTA
>CAZCEB010000381.1:0-1162 GCA_964497305.1 uncultured Muribaculaceae bacterium
AGTTGGGGATCAATCACGAAGAGTCGTGATTGAATATCGGCATTGTCGCCTCGTGATGTAACATATATCATTCCGCGAGAATCACGTTTTACACGATGTAGATTTATCGCAACATCAATCTCCTTTGTAACGAGAAAATAATTTAAATCAATAACAGAGACGGTGCGGTCATAATTAGGTTTGCGGTATCCTCCGGAATTGGCTACATATAGTTTGCCGTTGCTGATGGCCATCTCTTCGGGTTGGTAGCCAACCTCTATTTTGTCAACAATTTTAAGCGATAAAGTATCCACTTTATATACCGCTCCGCGTGGAGCTTTGGGATTGTCGGTAGTGGGAGAAACATAGCTACTTATATACACATATCTACCATTGCCTATTATATATCTGCAATTTGGGATATCTATTTTTGTGATGTGGGTAGCGTCAGATGCTTTCATAACCTCTACCTTGTGGGAACAATTAATGGTTGCATATAATTTTGAACCATATATTTCAAGGTCATTTCCCACATCTCCGAGTTCCTTTACTACTGTTGGGTTACGCTCGGCATATATGTTTTTGATATAAGTGCCGGTTGTCTCATCAAAGTAATCAAGGGAGCTTTTATTTGAACCCATATTCCCTTCATTGAGTAGATAAAAACCATCGATACCTGTAAATCGAGGCTCTTCTACCTCAGTCGAGGTAGATTGTTGAATATATATATCTTCACGACATCCTGTTGATGTCAAAAACAGTAAAATAGAGCAGATGAAGATTATGGCAAATTGTTTATGCATTATTCGAGTATTAATCGTTCAATTTTGGAAATCTCTGTCGAACATTCTCCGAGTGGTCCGTTTGATTGTAGAACACCGGTATATATTTTTAAAAAGTCGATGTGGCTTAAATTGACATTATTTCCTTGATTATCGATTGCATTATCAATATCAAGACACGATAACTCATTATTGTTTGGATGACTGTCGGCATATCCATCATAGCATACCAACTCATATTTTTGTGTCGAACTATTATATCGTCCATTGTCGGGCAATCGGCGACCTATAAATGTCATTGTTTTGACATCATTGAGCCACAAAGGGAAAAAACTTTGAGTGTGGTAGCTACTCACACGATTTAGATATCCATTATCGCCGTTTGAAGCTTCCCAATAGAT
>CAZCEB010000382.1:0-1153 GCA_964497305.1 uncultured Muribaculaceae bacterium
TTGTTTCGGGATTTAGATTGATGATGGCTTTCGGGCGACGACCACCTGCTGATGTACCAACTTTAAACAAACTCTCAATCATCAAGTCGGGTTGTAGTTCGGTCTTGAAGCGACGAGCTTCGTCTAAAGTGGCTTGTGCTAAGTGATATAAATCGGCAATTTCAACCTTAAACGAGCGTTCCATATCTTCAGCCATAGGAGGCAGAAACTCCAAAGCACCCATTCCTCTGCGACCAATATATGCTAATCTATCTAATGCCGATAAGTTTCTTGTGCTAATATTGTGCAATTTTGCCCATTCGTTAAAGACTTTATTACCCCAATGATCAGGCAATGAATCGGCAATAAACGATGGTAGTCCACCAAACAATTTGTTGTTTTCGGCATAAACCGGCAAACCACTTTTCACCGATTGGCTATTGATTGATGCACGCACAGGAGCTATATCAAGCCCTCGTTTAAGAAACTCAACATCATAATAGAAACACACCTTTTCGTTGTGTTTCTCTTTGTAGGCGACCAATGAACCTACTTTCTGATTCCAAAGAAAAACATCAAGAGTTTGTATCATCGCCAGCCCTCCTTACTCTTTTAGGGATATATTTATTGATTTGTTTGAGTGCCATTGGTGGCATAGGTAGTTCAGGAAGCAAGTCATTAAGGCGTTGCTCCATTCCTATCACTCGCAAAATCGATATTAGATTGTTGAGCGTGAGATTTTGACTCACACCTTGCTCAAAATGGCTTATAGTAGCAAGGCTGATGCCTGACTTCTCAGCCATTTCTTTTTGACTGATTCTTGCTGCAAGACGATACTCCTTAATACGACAACTTAACAACTCTATTATATCCTGATTTGTTGTAAATTCGCTATTCATATAGTGATATATTACTATTACGATGCAAATATAACAATTAGTATTAATATATTACTGTTATATCGACTATTTTTTTGCGCATGAGAGAGTGTCTGATTTTTCGCGAATGGATTCTATTGCTTTTTCCAATATCCGATCCCTGTTTTTTGTTACATAATCATAATGGATTCCATCGTAGATATTATTCAAATTTCTGATTTTATCTTCAAGAGCCTCCCCTTTTAGGTATTTCGACAAAGAGTCGCGTGCTTCATTAAGATATTTATTACACAGTT
>CAZCEB010000383.1:0-1138 GCA_964497305.1 uncultured Muribaculaceae bacterium
GATATTCTTGCGGGCTTTTATTGGTATAGTAGTGTCTTTCCGACACTTATTGCCGGTGGCTCGCATCCGGTGGTGGCGCTTCGCTTACCACCGGCTATTCAGATTTAGCCTTTCAGGCAATCTTCTCTCCTCTTTCAACTCTCAATTTTCAATACCCCTTCGGGCAATCCTCTTTCATTTCTCATCTCTCCTTTTTCAATTTTGAGTTTTACTCTTTTATTTTTATGTGAAAAACATTACCTTTACGGAAATATTTTGAGTCAGCTATGATAAAACGTTTCTTTGTGTGTCTGTGTGTGGTATTTGCCGGTGTGATGATGTCGGCAAACGAACGCTCGTGGGAAGAAATGCGCCAAAATCAATCGGCTCAAATTGAACGTGCAGAGGTAGAGCAGATAGATGTCTCGGTGAAAGATGGTTATGTCTATATAAACACCCCTCGCAAAGTAACGGTAAAGATTTTTTCCATTTTGGGACAGTTAATCTCTCAAGAAGAGATTCCCGCCGGCAGTTATCGTCTGCGCCTTGCTTCTCGTGGCATTTATATTCTCAAGGCCGGTCCCATAACACGTCGCATTACCATTTAATTCTTTTATTATTTCCTAATTTTTTGTGGTTTAGAAAATTATGCGTAACTTTGCCACGCAAATTTTAGACCATATAATGTCTAACTTATTAATTAACCTATTTATTAACCTATTTAAATGACTGAATTAAAAAATTCACCCATCGAAGATTTCGATTGGGATGCCTACGAAAAAGGCGAAACTCAAGGCGAAAAATCTCGTGAGGAGCTTACAAAAACTTACGACGAATCGCTAAACACCGTTAAAGACAAAGAAGTAATCGAAGGTACTATCATTGCGCTTAACAAGCGTGAAGCAGTAGTTAACATCGGCTACAAGAGCGACGGTATTATCCCTGTAAATGAATTCCGTTACAATCCTGACCTTAAAGTAGGTGATGTTGTAGAAGTATTCATTGAAAATCAAGAAGACCGCAAAGGTCAACTAATCCTCTCTCACAAGAAAGCTCGCGCTACTCGTTCATGGGATCGTGTTAACGCAGCTCTCGAAAATGACGAAATTATCAAGGGTTACATCAAGTGTCGCACTAAGGGTGGTATGATTGTAGATGT
>CAZCEB010000384.1:0-1108 GCA_964497305.1 uncultured Muribaculaceae bacterium
CTCCATTGTTGCACTCAACGCAAAAATAACCTCCTTCACATCACTATTTTTAATGCGTTCTACAAGTGAATCTATTTCCAATTGATCAGGTCCCACTCCATCCATTGGCGAAATAACCCCTCCTAATACATGGTAAAGCCCCATATACTGACGAGTATTCTCAAAACTCATAACATCTTTAACACTCTCAACCACACATACTGTTGATGCATCACGAGCCGGACTTGCGCAAATAGGACAAATGTCAGTTTCTGATATATTATGACATGTTTTACAATATTTTACTCCTTGACGCAATTTTATTATTGCCTCACCAAGACAAACCCCAATACGTTCCTCCTGGCGCAATATGTGAAGAGCAAGCCTAAGTGCCGTCTTGCGCCCTATCCCCGGCAAGCGAGACAATTCGCTTACTGCATTTTCCAACAATGTCGAAGCATATTCCTGTTCCATCCTTTATTAATTTCCTCACAAAGATACACTTTTTACAGAAAAGTCATTACTTTTGACCTCACCAAACCTTTAGTCAATACACAAAATAGCTCACAAAGAACGCTTTTTTATAAATAATTCATAACGTTTGTAACGTTGCAATAAGCAACGTACATATTTAGGAAGCGTTTAGCTTTATTCCATAATGGTGAACTTCGACAACTCACAAGCGTATTGGGATAATGAAAAGCGTTCTTCTTTGGTGTTTGTATATGCTATTTTATATATAAGCCAAAGGTGTGTGCTATTTCTATATCCATACGCGGGGCAGTCGAAGGCCTACCATTAGGATATAAATCTAATAGGCTCACACTTTCTATTTAATAATCCTAATCAATTTGTTAACCCGCATTGGGAGAGCCTTACGATGCACTAAAACTTTTATAATCATGAAAAAGTTTTTATTAATAACATGTGGGGTCTTTTTATGTTTTGCTTCATCTTGTAGTAGCGATGACGGAAGCGAGAATGAACCTCTAAAATCTGATGAAGTGAAAGTATATCTAACCTACACCTTTGACACCTCAAGCGGTGGAAACATGGCAAGGTTCTCATCTACCAATGAGGAAGTATTTAATGAGTTCTACGAAGAAATCAAAACAGGAGAACTTTTGGC
>CAZCEB010000385.1:0-1100 GCA_964497305.1 uncultured Muribaculaceae bacterium
GATGAATGCATCAAGTGAGGGTGGTGAATTGGCTATTAAAGAGACAATTTTCCATCACTTAGGAGATGGATATGGATGGGAAGTACCATTTTCTCATCACCATCGTATCCCACTCCCTATTATTGTTTGTGATAGTGAGGGTGATTGGCATTGCTTTATGTCTTCACAAGTTGCTCATGGTAAAAAGTATGATGGCTTTTATATTGCCGAAGATGGTGGTTATAAAGGAAAAATCGTTAGTATTAACAAAAATGGAGAAGAATATCGTCCAACAGATTTGTCTATAACTAAAAATGTGTTGGCTTTGTTTATATCTGTTTTTGTTGTGATTGTGTGTGTGCTTAGTGTTGCTCGTTGGCACAAACGTAATGGATTTAAGGCTCCTCGAAAAGGAGTAGGTGCTATTGAAGCTCTTATTTCATTTGTGTATGATGGAGTAATTAAGTCAACATTGAAAGAGAATGCTCGTCGTTTTGCTCCATATCTATTAACCGTATTTTTCTTTATTTTCGGAATGAACCTCTTGGGGTTGATTGTTATCTTCCCCGGTGGAGCTAATTTGACAGGTAATATTGCAGTTACGATGGTATTGGCTATTATGACATTCCTTGTAACAAATATATTTGGATCAAAACATTATTGGAAAGATATATTTTGGCCAGATGTTCCCATTTGGTTGAAATGCCCCCTTCCCATTATGCCGGTAATTGAAATATTTGGTATGTTTACTAAACCGGCAGCATTGACTGTGCGTCTATTTGCAAACATGATGGGTGGGCACATGATTGTCATTGTATTGACAATGCTTATCTTCATTTTTGCACCCATGGGAGCGGCTGTAGCAGGAGCAACAACCATAGTTTCGGTAATATTTTCAATATTCATGCTATTGATAGATGTCCTTGTAAGTTTTATTCAAGCCTACGTGTTTACTATGCTTTCAACGATATTTATCTCTTTGGCACAAGAAAATCCCCATCATGATGTAGAGCATCATGATGCTAAATAGAATAAATAATAACAAAATTAACAACAATAAAATTTAAAAGTTATGTTAGCAATGATTTTAGCAGCCGTTGAACCTTTGTTAGGTCTTGGCG
>CAZCEB010000386.1:0-1083 GCA_964497305.1 uncultured Muribaculaceae bacterium
TGCAATCATATTTTTTCTGGTAATAAACCCATATACACCGCAGCAAAACATTATAAGGCTGGGGATTAAGTAACACATTAATGTAATATCCATAATCATTTACCTTTTACGAGCAACTACGATGCCACCAATTATACATGCAAGTAATAACACACTGATTGCTTCAAAGGGCAAAAGCATTCCACCTTGACCTGTTCCTAACAATTGATCGCCGATTTGATCCATTGTAACGTCTCCCATTGCTGGAAGTTGTACAAAGAATCCACATCGGCTCAACAATGCATAACCCGATACTCCAAGCATTGCAAATGCGGCCAAGAGTCCAAGTGCACGTCTTTTTGAAGCAAGTTTTTCGGCTTTGTCACCAGGTTTGCTTGTCAACAAGATAGAGAAGACAACCAAAACAACAATACCTCCTGCATATACTGCTATTTGTACTGCACCTAAAAATTGATAGTCCATCATAAAATAGACCGCAGCAGTTGCAAATAGTGTAAACAACAAGTAGGTTGCCGAACGCAAAATTTTACGTGTGGTGACAGTAAGTACCGAAAATACGATAATCGCCAATACGACTATCAAATACATGATGATACTTCCTACTGATTCCATATATGTGATTAATTTTCTTTATTTTCAGTATTAACATCTGTAGCTGATGCTTCTGCGGCTGCTTTCTTTGCAGCAGCGGCAGCCTTTGCGGCAGCAATTTTTGCTTCTTTTTCAGCAGCAGCTTTTGCCAATTCCTCTGGCGATGGAGCCGGTTCTTCTTTTTCCGGCAAATAATTTAACTGTTTTACAAGCTTTTCACGTGTAAAAACTGCTTGTTCAAAATCATTTGAGAATTCAAGTGCATCTTGAGGACAAGTAGTTACACACAACTGACAGAAAGTACAACTACCCAAGTCATAAACATATTTGTCTAACTTGCGTTTTTTCTTTCCATCGGGCATATCTACCATTTTTGATGTAATTGTAATTGTGTCATTCGGACAATTACGCTGGCAGATACCGCAAGCAATACACTTGTGACGACCTTCTTCGTCATACTTTAATGTGAGAACAGCACGAAATCGTTCAGGT
>CAZCEB010000387.1:0-1079 GCA_964497305.1 uncultured Muribaculaceae bacterium
AAATGCTATCGCACTTAAATATCTTAACGACCCCGAAGGAATGAACATGAACATCGGCTTCGGTGAGTGGATGGCATTTATGATTCCTTTCACATTGGTATTGGTGTTCATCTCTTGGGTAGTACTACTAAAATTATTCCCCTTCAAACAAAAAACTATTGAACTAAAAATCGAAGGAGAAGCTAAAAAAGACTGGCGTTCAATCACAGTTTACATTATCTTTGCTATCACAGTGCTACTTTGGGTATTCGACAAATATACCGGGGTAAACTCTAATGTTGTTGCGATGCTTCCTGTGGGTGTATTCTGCGTTATTGGGGTTATCACTCGTCGCGACCTTGAAGAAATCAGCTGGGGTGTGCTTTGGATGGTTGCCGGTGGTTTTGCTTTGGGTGTTGCACTCAACCAAACCGGACTTGCTACTCACTTGATTTCGGCTATCCCATTTGAATCATGGCCTGCTGTTCTTGTAATCATCGGTTCCGGTCTCATCTGCTATGCAATGGCTAACTTTATTTCCCATACAGCAACTGCCAACCTCTTGGTTCCCATCTTAGCTGTTGCCGGCTCAAGTATGGCAGGCGCATTAGCTCCACTCGGAGGCGTATCGGCATTGCTAATCGGTGTTGCCATCGCATCATCTGTGGGTATGATACTTCCCATCAGTACTCCTCCAAATGCGATGGCTCATGCTACCGGTCTCATTGAACAAAAAGACATGGTAAAAGTAGGTATTATCATTGGTATCATAAGCCTTGTATTAGGTTACGCCATGCTTATTTTCCTCGGATCTAACGGATTCATCGGAGGATAATTCTCTATTAATAACACAAAAGAAGCTGTTGTCTCACAATAACAGCTTCTTTTGATTTATATAACTTAATTATGAAAAAAATATCTGTTCTTCTACTTTTAGCTTCTGTTGCAACAAGCGCGTTTGCACAGATTAAAGATTTTGATTTCAAGATATATGGTCAGGTGCGTGGCGATTTGTTCTACAATAGTCGCGCAAATGAAGAGAGTGTTGACGGGTTGTTTTACAATTATCCCAAAGATCACAACTATGATGCTGCCGGGAA
>CAZCEB010000388.1:0-1060 GCA_964497305.1 uncultured Muribaculaceae bacterium
ATTCATCAGGAAAATATTTGGAATCATTGTGGGATGCCGCAAACATTGGAATGGGCATAAGCAGTTTGTGGAATAATGCAAAGAATGGAAATGTAGGGGAAGCTGTTATTGATGGGCTTGGTGTTGCCGTGGATGTCGTCGCAATTATCCTACCGGGAGTGCCTGGCGGAGCAAGTTCAATTATAAAAGCAGCACGTGCAGCTGATGATGTCGTTGACGCAGTAAGAACTACCTCAAAAGTTGCAGACAAAGCAACTGACGTTGTAAAAATGGAAAAACACCATATTATCCCGAAACAATTGATGGATCATCCTTTAGTCAAAGAGGCAATAAACGAAGGATTTAAATTTAACGGGTCGGATAATATTATATCTCTTGAAAAATATGTAAAAAACACAAATACAGGACGACATGGAAATCATCCTGCATATACCGATAAAGTGAGACAATTATTAAACGAGAGTTCTAATGAAAAAGGAACAGCATCAGAACGATTACATAATGTTATTAATAATGTGCGAACAGATATAGAGACAAAACCGGATATAAAAATCAATGATTTATATTAATAATAATTTAATATTATGTTTTTTTTTATAACAGAAGAAATTAATCCTAAAATAATAGGAAGTGATTTCCCTCAAGCGTGGAAATTCACTAAGGAATATAAAAAAGTATACGATGACGCTAATGGAATTTATTCATTTGAGAAAAAAATCCGTGAAAATGAAAGACCTGATTTTATCCCAAATTTAGGAGGATCAATATTATCAGGGCGGGCAAAACTCACGGATATAGTTTCAACACCGGTATTACCTAGATTACTAATGAATAACAATGCAAAAGACGTTTTCTCTGCCTGTAATTTAGGTGATAGTGAGTTTTATAAAGCACAATTATATATAAAACAACGAAAGATATTTACACAGATTTTGGATTATTATTATTTGTGTTCTTTTACTGATATTTTGGATTATATATATTTTCCAGAAACAATATTTAGACATGAAATTAACATGGTGAAAAAACAGAATGTTTATGTAACCGGATTAAGTTCATT
>CAZCEB010000389.1:0-1058 GCA_964497305.1 uncultured Muribaculaceae bacterium
CCTTTCTCACTGATGGTGTAAACGGCAATACCATTGAAGTTGCGATGTAGCAACAAATAAATACCTTGTTTGCCATTTTTATCGGTATATACCGGTGAGGTGGTTATACTATATATACGACGACCACCATCTGAAGTCATACCCATACCGATAGCAGGAACACTTGCCCATGCCATTTCTGCACCTTTCTCGGCAGTCCATTCAAAGTTATCACCAAGTTTAGCGATTTTAACGTCACCATAAGGAGCTTTACCATGTTGAGTGTTAGCATAAGCTACGAAATTAGTTCCGGCAACAGTAAATTCGCAAACACCGTTAGCAGCTACTTCTGTTACAATCCAATTATCCGGGAAATTACGAACAGCTTTTACTACTTGTTCACCTGATTCTTCATCAACTACAGTTTCAGTGTGGTGTGTACCACCTTCTACAAAGTTACCGTTAGTGTCATACAAACCAAGCATATTGCTCATACCATCTACATAGAACAATGAACCTGAATATTCTTCATCTTGAACCATTGTACATACTGTAGCACCTTGCCATTGAGTAGCATTAGCATCAGCAGCAACTGGAGAAAGCATGATTACGTCGGGATTGCCTGCACCATCTTTGTCAGCGAAATCACCTAACCATTGGTCAGAACCTTGCTCGCATTTCCAACGATAGATTTGAAGACCGGCATTAGCACCACCGGCAGCCATAACGATAGCGTGAGCTTTTTCACGAGTAACGTCACCTACGATAGAAGAGAAGTCAATACGACCTTTAAGGTAATTGTTAGCATACTCATCCATTGTAACCATCAAGTCACCTGCTTTTGCACAAGCACCTGTTTCAAGGTCGCTGATATAGTAAAGAGCAATACCGCTATCAGTACCATCGTCAGAAAGACCTACAGTTGCACGATAACCGTGGAACACGATGTGATCGAAATTATCTTTTGTAAAGTTGTAGCTAGCAGCGATACCAGTACCGATAGATTCACCATCTACTGTAAGTTTAAGTTCGCCAAGGTAACGACCTGAAGCAAGACCGAATTTCAACAATGAGCCATT
>CAZCEB010000390.1:0-1058 GCA_964497305.1 uncultured Muribaculaceae bacterium
GGCTCAACGCGAACGATGATATCGGCAAATTTACCACGACCACCGGTTTGTTTCTTAAACACTTCGCGTAATTCAACAGCTTGAGTGATAGTTTCTTTATATGTAACTTGAGGACGACCTTGGTTACATTCTACCTTAAACTCACGACGAAGACGGTCAATAATGATATCAAGGTGAAGCTCACCCATACCAGAGATAACTGTTTGACCTGTTTCTTCGTTAGTTTGAACGCGGAATGTTGGGTCTTCTTCAGCAAGTTTTTGAAGCCCCACACCAAGTTTATCGAGGTCTTTTTGAGTTTTAGGCTCAACTGCGATACCGATAACTGGTTCTGGGAATTCCATTGCTTCAAGAACTATTGGAGCATCTTCAGCACAAAGAGTATCACCTGTGCGGATATCTTTAAAGCCTACACCGGCACCGATATCACCACAACCAATCATTTCTTTAGCATTTTGTTTATTTGAGTGCATTTGGAAAAGACGTGAAACACGTTCTTTCTTTCCAGAGCGAGAGTTAAGGATATAAGATCCTGCAACTACATCACCTGAATACACACGGAAGAAGCAAAGACGACCTACATATGGGTCAGTTGCAATCTTAAATGCCAATGCACACATAGGAGCGTCGCTTGATGGCTCACGTGTAACTACTTCTTCAGGATTTCCCACTGCATGACCTTCGATTGCACCACCATCAGTTGGGCAAGGAAGATAAGCACACACGTTATTAAGAAGGCATTGTACACCTTTATTCTTAAATGAGCTACCGCAAGTCATAGGAACAAGTTCCAATGAAAGAGTTGCTTTGCGGATTGCAACACGAATTTCATCTTCTGTAATTGTTGAAGGATCATCAAAATATTTTTCCATCAACACATCATCAAATTCTGCAATCTTTTCAAGCATTTTATCACGCCATTCTTCAGCTTCATCTTGAAGATTTGCAGGAATTTCCTCAATTACATAATCAGCGCCTTGTTTTTCATCAGGCCAATAATAAGCTTTCATGGTAACAAGGTCAATAATCCCTTTGAATGTTTCTTCAGCACCAATAGG
>CAZCEB010000391.1:0-297 GCA_964497305.1 uncultured Muribaculaceae bacterium
GTAGCTGACAGCTTGCATTCCGGTTTCTTTGTAGGCTTCTTCATGGCTACAATTATTATAGATGTAATAAGTTGTGGGGTTGCCATCTTTATCTTTACCGGCAATGCGGCATCCGATAGATGTTTCACCCTTGTAATTTTCACCCAAGTCTTGAGGATTTGGTAATACCGCTTTGAGGAATTGTAATGGAACGATTTTTACACCATTATATTCTACCTCGTCAATGCGAGCCATACCGATGTTTTGAATAACACGCAAGTGAGTAAGATATTCTTGCCCAAATGTCATCCAGAAACG
>CAZCEB010000391.1:307-1050 GCA_964497305.1 uncultured Muribaculaceae bacterium
AACGTGCACGTTTGATTGTGGGGAAATTAATAACAAGCGATTCCAATTCTTCATGGTAAAGAAGATAAGAATCACGTGCGCCAATGTTGGGGTAGTTCAATGGAGCGTGTATTTCAAGCGGACCGGTTGTAACCCATTTCCCATCTTGATAGTAGCGACCGTTTTGTGTGATCTCGCGAATGTTGATTTCCGGGTTAAAATTAGTAGCAAACGCTTTACCATGATCTCCTGCATTGCAGTCAACAATGTCAAGATATTCCATTGCTGAGAAATGATGTTTTGCTGCATAGGCAGTGAACACTCCTGATACTCCGGGATCAAATCCACATCCGAGTATAGCTGTTAATCCGGCTTTTTCAAATCGTTCACGGTAGGCCCATTGCCATGAATATTCAAAGTGGGCAACATCTTTAGGCTCATAGTTGGCAGTATCAAGATAGTTTACACCACATTCAAGACATGCATCCATGATTGTAAGGTCTTGATAGGGGAGAGCTACATTAATAACTAAATCGGGTTTGTGGCGACGTAGCAGTTCAACAAGTTGCGGTACGCTGTCGGCATCTACCGAATCGGTGGTAATATTTGATGCTCCAATAGCTTTGGCAATTGCGTCGCATTTGCTTTTTGTGCGAGAAGCGATAACTATTTCGTTAAAAACGTCGGGGTTTTGTGCGCATTTATGCGCTACTACGGTGCCTACACCGCCTGCTCCAATGATTATAACTTTAGACATCAGTATT
>CAZCEB010000392.1:0-1014 GCA_964497305.1 uncultured Muribaculaceae bacterium
CTACAGGTAAATATGGTTTCAACGGAGGTTGGACTCTTGATTATAAAGCAGGATCAAACAGTGCTGCCGACTTGGCTCGTGTTCGCGTTGCTGAGGACGGACGCTTGTTCGTAACTCGTATGAATGATGATGGTGATTATATTATGTATGCTCCTTCTTTCGAAGATCTATATGAAAATAATGTATTTACTTCATTGCTCACAGGTTACACATTTGATGCCGCAACTTATAAATATGCCGATGCTAATGGCAACTTTATTACTGCAGCTAACCTTGGCTTTGACGTGAAGGGTGCAGGCGAAGACCTTAAACTTCTTGCTCTTTCTTCTAATGCAAACCATTGGAGCTATGTATACTCAGGCGGTAGCGTTGATGAATTTGCTCTTGGAACAGCTGCAACTCTTCCTGCTCCAACAAATATCCCTGCGTTGACCGGTAAATATACAATTGCTCCTGCTGCTACAAATGTGGAATATGATGATCGTGGCGGTATCTGGTATTGCCAATATCGTGGCACTCCATCAGAATCACAACCCGGTCTTGTTTACATCGACAAAGATGGTAACGAAAAATACAAAGACATTGTGAGTCGTGGTGGTGGTGGTGTTCGTGTATCTCCTGACGGAAAACAAATCGCGGTAGCATCTTCAAGCGCTAATCCAAAACAATTCACAATCTATGATTTGGTATGGGCTGAAGATGGAACACCGGCTCTTCGCAAAGTGTACACAATCACTCACAATATCGGAACAAACGTTTATGATATCGCTTGGGACCTTGCAGGTAACATCTATATCTGCGGTAACTCAGGTGAATTCTTGAAAGGTTTTGCTCTTCCACGTGCTGAAGCGTTCACTACTAAAGCTGCTGCTAAATATGGCTTCACTGTTGGCACATCTTCAGTTATTGACATTGAAGTAAATGAAGAAGTTCCTGCTGTTTACTACAACTTACAAGGAGTGAAAGTTGAAAACCCGGCTAACGGTATCTACATCGTTAAACGTGGCAACAAAG